>JBQCJQ010000136.1:0-4891 GCA_051952615.1 Humibacter sp. | reverse complement strand
GAGCAGGGTCGGCCAGAGCTTATCCATGCTGTTCACCCTCTTTCGCCAGCGTCGCGGCCTCGTCCGTGCCGATCGGAGATCCGTCGCGGACGGTCGCCGTTCCGCCGTGGAAGGTCCAGCGCACTCGGCCGGGGAGTTCCCGCCCCAGGTAGGGCGAGTTGATGCCCTTGCCCGCGAGGCGTTCGACGGCGAAGACCTCGGTGCCTGCGGGGTCGTAGAGCACGACATCCGCACGCGAGCCCGAGGAGATCGGCTGGCCTCGGTCGACACGTCCGATCTTCGCCGGAGCCTCCGACATCACCCGGGCGACGTCGTTCCAGTCGAGCAGGCCGGTCTCCACGACTGCCTTGTGCACCACGCTCAGCGCGGACTCCAGACCGACCATGCCGTTTGCTGCGGCATCCCACTCGCAGTCCTTCGCCTCGATCGGGTGCGGAGCGTGGTCGGTGGCGACGATGTCGATGGTGCCGTCGGCGAGTGCGGAGCGCAGTGCCTGCACGTCCTCTTCGCGCCGCAGCGGCGGATTGACCTTGAAGCGGGCGTCGTAGCCGGCGATGAGCTCCTCGGTCAGCAGCAGGTGGTGCGGCGTGACCTCGGCGGTGACGTCGATGCCACGGGCCTTCGCCCAGCGGATGATGTCGACCGAGCCCGCCGTCGACACGTGGCAGACGTGCAGCCTGCTCCCCACGTGCTCGGCGAGCAGTACGTCGCGGGCGATGATCGACTCCTCCGCGACGGCAGGCCATCCGGCGAGACCGAGCGTGCCGGAGAGCGCACCCTCGTTCATCTGCGCGCCGACGGTGAGTCTCGGCTCCTGCGCGTGCTGGGCGACGACGCCGTCGAACGCCTTGACGTACTCGAGGGCGCGCCGCATCAGCAGCGGGTCGAAGACGCACATGCCGTCGTCCGAGAACACTCGGACCCGCGCTCGCGACGCCGCCATGGCGCCGAGCTCGGCCAGCCTCTCCCCCTTCAGGCCCACGGTGACGGCCCCGATCGGCTGCACGGTCGCGTACCCGGCCGCCTGCCCGAGCGTGAGCTCCTGCTCCACAACGCCCGCCGTGTCCGCGACGGGTGACGTGTTCGCCATGGCGAACACCGTGGTGTATCCGCCGGCCGCCGCCGCGCGGGTGCCGGTGAGCACGGTCTCACTCTGTTCGTATCCGGGCTCGCGAAGGTGGGTGTGCAGGTCGACGAGCCCGGGCAGGACGATGAGACCCGAGGCGTCGATGCGCGTGGCATCCTGCGCCGCGCTCTTCGCGTCTGGGCCCACCGTCAGGGTTCCGTCGGAGATCAGGATGTCTGCCGACGACCCGTCGGCGAGCGTCGCTCCCTCGATGAAGAACCGTTCGCGTGACACTATTCGACCTCCCGATCGCCTGACAGCAGCAGATAGAGCGCAGCCATGCGCACGGAGACGCCGCTCGCGACCTGGTCGCGCACCAGCGAACGCGGCGAGTCGGCCGCTGCGGCCGAGATCTCCAGGCCGCGAATCATAGGCCCTGGATGCATCACCATCGTATCGGGACGCAACCTGTCCAACCGCTCGGCGTCGAGGCCCCAGGTGCGGGAGTACTCGCGGGTGTTGGGGAAGAACGCGGCGTTCATCCGCTCCGCCTGGATGCGCAGCATCATGATCACGTCGGGGTCGTCGCCGATCGCCGCGTCGAGGTCGTAACCGATCGTCGCAGGCCACTCGCCCGTGTCGACCGGGAGAAGTGTCGGAGGTGCGACGAGCGTCACCTCGGCGCCGAGGGTGTCGAGCAACCACACGTTCGACCTGGCGACCCTGGAGTGCAGGATGTCGCCGACGATGGTGACGCGCAGGCCGTCGAGGCTCTTGCCGCGACTCGCCGCTCCGTGCAGGCGCTTGCGCATGGTGAAGGCGTCGAGCAGCGCCTGGGTCGGATGCTCGTGCGTGCCGTCGCCCGCGTTGAGGATGCCCGCGTCGATCCAGCAGCTTGAGGCGAGCGTGTGCGGTGCCCCCGACGCGGAGTGACGGATGACGACCGCGTCCGCTCCCATCGCGGCGAGCGTCTGAGCGGTGTCCTTCAGACTCTCGCCCTTGGAGACGCTCGACCCCTTCGCGCTGAAGTTGATCACGTCTGCGGAGAGTCGCTTGGCTGCAGCCTCGAACGAGATGCGAGTGCGGGTCGAGTATTCGAAGAAGAAGTTGAAGACGGTCTTGCCGCGCAGCGCGGGAAACTTCTTTACCTCGCGCGTCGAGACGTCCGCCATGTCCTCCGCGACGTCGAGGATGCCCACCGCGGTGTCGCGATCCAGGTCGCGGGTGCTGAGCAGGTGGCGCATCAGGACTCGCCTCCGTCGATGGTCACGGCGTCGTCGCCGTCGACCTCGGTCAGCCGAACGTTGATGCGTTCCTTCGCGGAGCTCGGGAGGTTCTTGCCCACGAAGTCGGCGCGGATCGGGAACTCGCGGTGCCCGCGGTCGACGAGAACCGCGAGCCGCACCGCCTTGGGACGGCCGAGATCGCTCAGTGCGTCGAGTGCGGCCCTGATCGTGCGTCCGGAGAAGAGCACGTCGTCCACGAGCACGACGGTCGTGCCGTCGATCGAGACCGGAACGCTGGTCGGCGACGGCGTCCTGGTCGGATGCTTCGCGAGGTCATCCCGGTACATCGTGACGTCGAGCGAGCCGACGGGCGGTGTTGCGCCGTCCTCGATGCGGGCGATCGTCTCGCCGAGGCGCCGTGCCAGGGTCACTCCCCTGGTCGGGATGCCGAGAATGACGAGATCGTCGGAACCCCGGTTGGACTCAAGGATCTCGTGAGCGATCCGAGTCAACGCCCGGGCGATGTCAGCCTGTTGCAGCACCGTGCGTGCGCTCATGCCGACCTCCTTCCCCGCCTCACAGGACGGCTCGTTAAAGGATGCCTTCGACCATCGAGCCTATCAGGAGGCTCCGTCGACGCCGAGCACCTCGAGTCCGCGTTCTCGTGCAGCTGAAGCGAGACGTGCATCGAAGGTGGCGAGCGTGGCCCCGGTGTGCAGCGCGGCGGCGAGGGGATAGCAGTCGGGAAGCCCCAGCCTCGTCTCGACGCGGAGCCGAGCGACTGCGAGCGGCTCGTCGACCGGCGGAAGCAATTGACCGATGCCGATGGCGTCCAGCCGACGTCGGGTCTCTTCCTCGGTTCCCTCCCCCGCGGGACGCACGAGCGTCTCCGCCAGGTTGACCGGGTGGATCGCGAGCTCCTCCTCGGTGTCGAGGATGTCGAGCGCCGCCTCGGCGTGTGCGTCGCTGACCGCGAAATGTGCGATCACGACATTCGCGTCGAGCACGATCACGCTCGCCATTCCTTCCGCAGGTCCTCCAGGTAGTTCGGCGGATAGTCGATCGTTCCGCGACTCTCCTCCAGCGCCTTGCGGCGCGCGGCACGGCGCTCCGCACGAGCCGCGGCGATGGAGTCGGCTCCGGCCGTCATCAAGCGCGTGATGAGCTCGGAACGCGGCGTGCCAGGCCACTCCTTCTCGGCGACTTCGAGCGCCTTCTCGACGGGGGGCGTCTGCGTCACCTGGATCCGGTGCAGTGTGGTGGGCATGGGCTCAGTGTACCACCGTGGAGTCGGGTGGTACAGCAGGTCGCTGTCGGTGGCTGCGGGCACGACCAATGCGGTCCGAGAATGTCGGTGGCATGCTGCACTATCGAAGATATGTACGACACTCGGATGACCGACGAAGACGACCTCCCCGCCGTCGAGGTTCGTGCGGTGTCGGCGGAGGAGATCATCGGGTTCGCCTTCGACGATGCGGTCGGGCTGCAGACGATGGCCAACCGGTTCGCGGCGCAGCAGATCTTCGCGGTGCACGAGGCGTTCGAGATCGCCAGGGAGAATCCGCGCATCTACGTGCCGGTCGGCGCCTCCACGAGGTCGCCGGGCGTGAACGACATCGACTTCGCCGAACGCTCTGTGGCGTTCGATCTCGCGCAACGCCTCCATCTGAGCGAGAACCTGGTGCGCGATTACGACCATCAGGCGGGCATGCTCGCCGGTCCGCTCCCCCGACTGTGTGAACTCCTTTTGTCTGGCTGCATCTCACCGCAGCACGTTCGTGCCGCGGTCGACAGCGCGACGGGCATCCTCTCTGACGCGATCATGGCGAAGTACGACGAGCGGCTGTCCTTGGTCGTCAAGGATCTGCGCCCCGGGGAGTTCGCGCGTCGGTGCCGCGTGCTCCGGGAGCGTCTGTGCAACGACTCGCTCCAGGAGCGGCACGATCTCGCACGGCAGAAGCGGCGCGTGGTCGTCGAGCCGGCAGAGGACGCGATGGGATGGCTGCACCTCTACGCACCGATGACCGACCTCGCGCGCATCGATGCGCGCCTGTCGGCGACAGCCACCACGATGCGTCAGTTCTCTGGTGAATCCCGAACCAAGGAGCAGCTGCGCGCCGATGCCCTCGTGGCCTGGGCGAGCGGGGACGGTACGCCGGCAGCGACCACTGTTCAGCCGATTGTCCTGATCGATGCGGAGGGCAGGTTTGCCGAGCTCCTCGGCTATGGACCTGTCGACCCGCGGTCGACGGCCGCGAGCCTGCGCGATGCGCCTTCATTCCGTCGCGTTCTGAACGATCCGGTCGCGCCGGCGCGGCTTTCTCTGGACCGGCGCAGTTACCGCCCGAACGCCGATCAGCGCCGCTGGCTGAAACTCCGCTACGGGCTCGACGACGACTCGGCCCCCTATCTGGCGCCCGACGCCGAATTCGACCATGTGGTCGAGTATCAGCACGGAGGAGCGACGGATGTCGCGAATCTCGTCCCGCTGAGGAAGCGACTCCACCGGCTCAAGTCGGTCACGCGCATCCGCCTCGATCCGAAGCCGGAAGGTGGCATTCGCGTGCGTACGCCGACGGGCTACGACAGCGATCCGCCA
>JBQCJQ010000135.1:0-3196 GCA_051952615.1 Humibacter sp. | reverse complement strand
TTCTTCGCGGACTGGAACACCAAAGCGTTCGAGGTCGTCGGGCAGTTGCGACTGGACGCAGGGATGCACGGCGATGACCCGCTTCTTGCCTCTCTCATCGGGGAGTTGTCGATGGCAAGCGCCGACTTCCGCCGGCTGTGGGCCGCCCACGACGTCAAGCGCCAGTCGTACGGCGAACTCGAGATCCGTCATGACCTCGTCGGTGAGCTCACCCTTCAGTACGAGACCCTGCTGCTGCCGGATGACCAGGAGCAGGCGCTCACCGTGTACCACGCCGACCCCGGCGCCGCGCTCGAGTCGCTGCGCCTCATCGTCAGCGGAGCTTCTGACGCGCAGCGACCTCAGGCGCCTCCATCCGAGTCGGGCACGCCCGGCTGATGACCGCCGAGGAGTGCGCCGGCCTGATCGACACCGACAGCTTTCACATCAGCCACGAGCGAGTTCTCGCTCACCGGCTCCGGCGGCCGCCGAGCCTGGCGCGCGAAGTGCTCAGCGGCCTCGGTGCGCACTCGCTCGAGGCTGCCGTCCGGCTGTTCGTCGAGGCGGACCAATCCCATCCTTCGTAGGAACGGCGTCTTCGACGATGTCTCGCCAGCGCGGGCGGCAACGACGGCTTCTTCGACGTGGAACTCCTCGACATTGCGTCCACCAGAGGCATAGGACCAGTCGACGAAGTCGAGCATGGGCCACCACGTGTAGCCACGCACATCGGCGCCGCCGGCGGTGAGTTCCCGCAGCGCGTCGATGGATCCGTCGACCCAGGCGCTGCGCACCTCGTCGGGTCCCTCGATGCTCGTCTCCGTCACGATGACGGGTGACTCGTATCGTTCGATGAAGCCGCGCACGCTGTCGACGAGTCCACGCGTCCAGTGGTTGGTGGCGCGTTGCTCTACGGCCCCACCCGTTTCCGTCAGCGTGCGCGGGGTCAGATCGGGGTAGTAGTTCACCCCGAGGTAGTCGAAAGTGGCCGCTCTCTGCACGAGGTCGTCGAGCCCGGAGGCGGACGCGCCGTTCTCGATCAGCCAGTCGTACTTCTCGTGCTGCGGCGTGACCCGGCCGGTCACCAGATCCGTCGGAAGCATTCCGATCGATTCGAGGTGCCTCGCGTGATCGTTCAAACCCTCGGTCTCGGCGACGTAGATCGCGGATGCCTCGACATGCACGATCTGCACCTGCGGGTTCGCGGCTCGGGCGGCAGCGATCGACTCCTGGATGCCGCGAGCGATACCCAGCGTCACCGTCGTCCATCCTCGCCATCCGGTCAGCGCGGGCGGCCACACCCCGCGCAGGCCGCAGAAGGATGCCGTCGTCACCGGTTCGTTGAGCGGGGTGATCGCATCGACCAGACCGGCGAAGCGGGAGGCGAACGATCCCGCGTAGTCGGCAACCACGTGGGGATAGTCCGGATCGGCGAAGGACCCTTCGAGCCACGTCGGAGTTCCGTAGTGCACGAGGTCGGCGATGACGCGAAGGCCGAGTTCGTTGACCGCGTAGTCGAACCGTTCCTCGAGCATCCCCCACTCGAATCTCCCCGGAGAGGGGTGCACGAGCGGCCACTGGGCTCCATAGCGGATCGAGTCCGCTCCGAGATCGCGGGCCAGCATGAGGTCATCGCGCCAGCGGCGGTTGTGCTCCGTCAGCTCGAACTCGTCGAGCGGCTGCATCCGTGCTCCGGCATGCGGATACACGCAGGTGTCCTCGATGCCGAGGATCCATCCGAAATCGTTCATCACTTCAGTCCGGTGGTCGCGACGCCGGCAACGAAGTACTTCTGTGCGAAGAAGAAGCCTATGGCGATCGGGAGGAGGGAGATGGTCGCGCCGGCGAGCAGCACGGCGTGGTCGGTCACGTGCTGTCCGCCGAAGAGGGTCAGGCCGGCAGGGAGCGTCAGCATGTCGTTCGAGCTCGTGACGACGAGCGGCCAGAGCAGGTCGTTCCACAGGCTCGTGAAATTGAGGATGGCGACCGTGGCGATCGCCGGCTTCGCCAGCGGAAGGATGACGCGCCAGTAGATACGCCAGTGGCCGGCGCCGTCGATTCGTGCCGCCTCGTCGAGATCGCTCGGGATGCTCATGAAGAACTGACGGAACAGGAAGATTCCGAACGCACTTGTCGCGCGCGGGATGATCAACCCTTGGTACGTATTGAGCCAGCCGAGGTGGAACAGCTGGATGAACACCGGGATCAAGGTCACCTGGAACGGCACCATGAGCGTGGCGATCACCAGCACGAAGCAGACGTTGCGACCCACGAAGCGCATGCGCGCCAGGGCGTATGCGCACATCGAGTCGAACAGCACGGTGAGCGCCGTGGTGACCCCGGCGAACACGAACGAGTTGAGCATCAGCCGCAGGAAGGGCAGTTGTTGCCAGATGCCCAGATAGCCGTGCAGCGTGACGCTGGTCGGAAAGAGGCTCGCCGGATTCTGGTAGAGGTCGGCCTCGCTGCGGAACGATCCCGACACCATCCAGATGAACGGCACGAGTGCGAGCACGATCCCGACGGCGAGATAGATCCACTTGAGTGTGAGGCCGGCAGATCGGGTTGCCCGCGAACGGCGGGAGGAGGCCGCGCGCGCCGGAGCGTGCGCAGTGGTGGCGTCAATCGACATCGTCGTACCTGAAGATCCGAAGCTGAATGAGGGAGATGAGCATGATGAGTGCGAACAGCACCCACGAGATGGCGGCGGCGTAGCCGGTCTGGAAGTTCACGAAGCCGTCGCGGTAGATGAGGTTCACCAGGGTGTCGGTGCGATAGAGCGGCCCACCGCCCGTCATCACGTAGACCAGATCGAAGACCTGCAGGGACTGGATCGTGAGCATCATCGTCGCGAACAGCATGGTGGGACGGATGCTCGGGAGCGTGATGTACCAGAAGAGTGAGACCTGGCCGGCACCGTCGAGACGTCCGGCCTCGTACCGCTCCGCCGGCACGCCCTTCAGAGCGGCGACGAACAGGATCATCGCGAATCCGACGCTGCGCCAGACCGAGACGAAGATGAGCGTCGGCAGGGCGAGCTGCTCGGACTGAAGCCAGGCGACGGGCGGAAGGCCGAACGCTTTCGTGAGGCCGCCCACGAGGCCGATGTCGGGGTCGAGCAGGAACTTCCAGACCAACCCGAGGGTGGCGAGAGACACGATCGTCGGAAAGAAGAACACCGAGCGCACCACGCGCGTGGCGAACCCCTCCGACTGCA
>JBQCJQ010000134.1:0-2840 GCA_051952615.1 Humibacter sp. | reverse complement strand
GGCTACGCGTTCATGGGGGTGACGGCGCCGTGGGTGTATCCCGTTCTGGCGATGATCCCCGTGCTCATCCCGTTGATCGCCGGACCGGACAACTACGTCGTCGCATGGCTCGCCATGGTGACGGTGTTCGACGTCATCGCGTTCGCCGTTCTCACCTCGCGAGGCAGGCGGCGCCCGACGATCGCCGCGTGGTGGTGGCTGGCGTTCCTGCTGCTGCTCGGCCCGATCGCGATCGGGCGACTGGATGCGGTCTCCGGCGCGATCGTGATCGTCGCCGTCGGCTGGATCGCCGCGCGGCCGAGCGTCGCCGCCGTACTGCTCGCCGTGGCGACGTGGATCAAGGTGTGGCCGGCCGGCGTCATCCTCGCCGTGGTCATCGCGCTGCGACGCAGGTGGCGCGTGCTCGGGTGGGTGCTCGCGACGAGCGCCGTCGTCGCCCTGCTGGTGATCGCGTTCGGCGGGGCGTCTGAGCTGTTCGGCTTCGTCTCCCAGCAGACCGGCAGAGGTCTGCAGATCGAGGCGCCGATCAGCGCTCCCTGGCTGTGGGCGGCCGCCCTGCATGCGCCGGGCAGCACCATCTACTACGACACGCAGCTGCTGACCTTCCAGGTGACGGGCGCCAACATCGACGTGGCGTCAGCGGTGATGACCCCCGCGCTGGCGATCGCGGTGCTCGTCGTCGCGCTGATCGGCCTGCGGGCGGTCATCCGCAAGGCGCCGACGGCGCTGGTGCTCCCGCAGCTGACCCTCGCGATCGTGACGGCGCTGATCGCGTTCAACAAGGTGGGGTCGCCGCAGTACGTCGACTGGCTGGCCGCGCCGGTCATCCTCGGCATCATCATGAGCGGTCGGCGATTCCTGGTGCCGGCCGTTCTGGTGGCGGTGACCGCCGCGCTGACGCAGCTCTTCTACCCGTATCTGTACATCGAGATCCTCAACCTCGACGCGTGGATGATCGGGGTGCTCACCGTGCGCAACATCATGCTGTTCGTCGTGCTCGGCTGGTCGGTCGTCGCCCTCTGGCGTGCCGGCAGCAGGAGGCATGCCGGTGCAGGAGCGCTTCCGGCCGACGGAACGCACGTCTGGCCCCTCGCCGGAAGGGGCGCAGCCCAGGGCGAAGGCGCGGACGAAGCCGCACACTGAGACGAGACCAGAGAACCACGAGGGAGAGGAATCCATCATGCTCGTTGCCTTCTCGGTAGCGCCGAGCGGCACCGGTCGCGACGGCGACTCCGTTCACGACGCGGTCGCCGCAGCGGTGCGCATCGTGCGCGAATCAGGCCTGCCCAACCGCACCGACTCCATGTTCACGACCATCGAGGGGGAGTGGGACGAGGTGTTCGACGTGATCAAACGCGCAACGGATGCCGTCGGCGCGTACGGCTCCCGCGTCTCGCTCGTGCTGAAGGCGGACATCCGGCCGGGCCACACCGGTGAGCTCACCGGCAAGGTGGAGCGCCTCGAGGCTGCCATCGAGGCCCAGGGCTGAAAATCCCGTTATCGAATCGATTCGAACTTGTAACATCCGCCGCCTACGATGGGCACATGGCCACCCGTTCCGACGGGTCGGCGACCCTCCCCACCCCCGTTCCTCCTCGTGCCGACGTGCGCGATGAAACGCACGGTGGAGAGCGGTCGCCGACCCGCATCCGTCTCGCGCTGATCGCGCTCGCCCTCGGCGGCTTCGCGATCGGCTCGACCGAGTTCGTGGCCATGGGCCTGCTGCCCGACATCGCGGCGAACCTGCTGCCGAAGCTCTACGCGGTGAACTCGGCCGACGCGAACGCGCACGCGGGCTGGATGATCTCCGCCTACGCACTCGGCGTCGTCGTCGGAGCTCCGACCATCGCCGCGGCAGGTGCTCGCTGGCCGCGGAAGAAGCTCCTGCTCTGGCTGCTCGTCACCTTCACGCTCGGCACCATCGCATCCGCCCTGGCACCGACGTTTCAGCTCGTGCTCGTCGCCCGCTTCGTCGCCGCGCTGCCGCACAGCGCGTACTTCGGCATCGCGAGTCTCGTGGCGGCCTCGCTGATGGGCCCTGGCAAGCGCGGTCGTGGCGTCGCGTTCGTGCTCTCCGGCCTCACCATCGCGAACGTGGTCGGCGTGCCGGCGATCACCTGGATCGGCCTGCAGACCGGATGGCGCGTCGCCTACCTCGTCGTCGCGGGCATCTTCGCGCTCACGTTCGTCGCCGTGCTGCTGGCCGTGCCGTGGCAGGCGGGCAACCCCGAGGCGACGATGAAGCGGGAGCTGAAGGCCTTCAGCCGTACCCAGGTGTGGTTCGCGCTCGGCATCGGCGCGATCGGCTTCGGCGGCCTGTTCGCGCTCTACACCTACATCGCGCCCATCGTCACCGACGTCGCCGGGCTGCCGCAGTGGGCAGTGCCGCTCATGCTCGTCTGCTGCGGCCTCGGCATGACGGTCGGCAACCTCGTCGGCGGCGCGATGGCCGATCGCAGCGTTCGGCGCACCATGTTGACGTTCTTCGTCGTGCTGATGGCGGCACTGGTCGGCGTCGGGCTTCTCGCGCAGAACTGGGTGGTGCTGGCGGTCGGGGTGTTCCTCGTCGGTGCGTCGTCGTCGGCGATCTCGCCGGCCATCCAGACGAGGCTGATGGATGTCGCACGCGACAGTCAGTCCATCGCGGCGGCACTCAACCACTCGGCCCTGAACATCGGCAACTCCCTCGGTGCCTACCTCGGCGGGGTCGCGATCGCTGCGGGTCTCGGATATCGCGCGCCCGTCTGGGTCGGCCTCGTGCTCTCGGCCTTCGGCCTGCTGCTCGCGATCGCGTCGTTCACCATCGACAGGGTGCGTGCGGCACGGGGGCTGCCCGTCGC
>JBQCJQ010000133.1:0-3084 GCA_051952615.1 Humibacter sp. | reverse complement strand
ATCAGCGCGTCCACCCGATCGAGCTCATCGGCGGTGGGCTCCCACCGCATCATGAGCTCTTGGGTTCCCGTGATGCCCGTCGACACGACCTCGCGCACCGTGAGCGGCGAGCGCACCTCGTGCCGCGGATTCACGTGCCCGATGATCGACCGCAGCTCGCGCAGGTCGACCCGGCCGAGGCGGCGGCCGAGCACCTCGACACTGCCGCCCGTGGGGTGCTGCACGGCCCCGAGCAGGCTCAGCAGGGTGGACTTGCCCGCGCCGTTCGCGCCGATCAGCGCCCAGTGCTGACCGCGGTCGACCTCGAGCGAGATCTTGGAGAGGATGGCCCTCCCTTGCCGCACGAAGTCGACATCGGTCACCGTGAGAATTCGTTCGGACACAGCACTATTCTTTCAGCGCCGGGCGGCGTGCTCCCCCGCGTGACGCGGCAGGAGCGTCGCCTCGACCAGCGGGAAGACGAGCAGCAGAGCCACCACCGCGAGCGCCCAGCGATAACCGAGCCACGCATCCGTCGGTGCGACGGCGCCGGCCGCCGCCGTGGTCAGGCGCACGATGAGGGCCGCCACCGCGATGCCGATGCCGACCGCCACCTGCTGCATCGTGGAGGCGAGGGTGTTCGCGGGCGCCATGAGCTCGCTCGGCACGTCGGCGAACTGCAGCGAGTTGTATCCGCTGAACCCGATCGAGCGGAAGACGCCGGTGAGGAACAGCAGGAACGCGATCAGCCACAAGGGTGTCATCGGGTCGATGAAGACGCACGCGACGTAGACGATCGCGCCGAGCAGGTTCGCGCCGACGATCACGTGCTTGAAGCCGAAGCGCCGGATGAGCGGACTGGTCACCGGCTTGATCGCAATGTTGCCGACGAAGACGGCGCCGACCAGCAGACCAGCCTGGGCCGCGCTCCATCCGAACCCGACCTGGAACAGCAGCGTGAACAGGAACGGCGCCGCGCTGATGATGAGCCGGTACACGCCGCCGCCTACATTCCCGACCCGGAATGTATTGATGCGCAGGGCGGAGAAGTCGAGGAGCGGATGCCTGGCGCGACGCATCCAGAGCACCCCGCTCACCCCCGCGACGGCCGCGACGACGAGGTAGCCCACCGCCCACGCCCAGTCGGTGGAGCCGGAGCCCACCTCCTCCATCCCGAGCACGAGGGAGGCGAGCGCCACACCGGTGAGTCCGAATCCGGTCCAGTCGAGCCTGCGTACGCCATCCCGCGGCGTCTGCGGAACGATCTTCAGCGCTGCGACGAACGCGGCGATGCCGAACGGGATGTTGATGAGGAAGATCCACGGCCACCCGACGGTGTCGGTGAGCACACCGCCGAGGGCGGGCGCCACGACAGGGGCGACGAGGGCCGGCCAGGTGAGGTAGGCCATGGCGTCGAGCAGGTCGCGGCGGTCGAGGCCACGCAGCACGGCGAGCCGGCCGACCGGCACCATCATCGCGCCGCCGACGCCCTGCAGAACGCGCGCGGCCGTGAGCTCCGGCAGCGTTCCCGAGATCGCGCAGAGGGCGGACGCGATCGTGAAGATGGCGAGCGCGGTGGCGAACACCCTGCGATCGCCGAACCGGTCGGCCAGCCATCCGCTCACCGGAACGCACACCGCGACCGTGAGCAGATATGCCGTCATCGCGATGTTGAGGTCGACTGCGCGCACCCCGAAGTCGTGGGCCATCGCGGGGGCCGCGGTCTGGATGATCGTGCCGTCGAGGTTCTCCATCGACAGCCCGACCGCCGCGAGCAGGGCCAGCGGCCTGTTCAAGGTCGCTGAGCGTGGCATCCGTTCAGTCTGCCGGATGTGAGCGGTCCGGATGACCACCCTCCGTCGGCCCACTGCGCATGTAGTACTCGACGAGCGGAAGGAAGATGCCGTCGACAGTGGTGTCGATGAACTCCCGCGATACGGATGCGTGGGTCATCAGCAGCTCGTGCCGCATCAGGTCGAACGGCAGGTTCTGCACGCGCTCGGGGACGATGTCCACGTCGATCTCGCCCCGCTGCTGGGCTCTGGTGAGGATCACGCTGCTCCACACGGTGGTGCCGCCGATCAGGCGTGCCCGCACGTCGGCGAGCGACATGCCCGTCTCGGCGAAGAGCCCGGCGAGCTGGGCGCTCAGCATCACCGCCATCTCCGTGCGCCGGTCGCTGGCGAGCCGCAGCAGCTCGCGCAGGTCGCCTCTGAGGGATCCTGTGTCGGGGACCTCGATCGGCTCGGCGTCGTAGTGGTGCCTGATCGCGGCGAGCGCGAGCGCCTCGCGATCGGGCCACCTGCGGTAGATCACCGGTCGGCTGGTGCGCGCACGCTCGGCGACGGCGTCGATGGTCATCCCGCTGTAGCCCTTCGCGGACAACTCGTCCCATGCGGCGTCGAGCAGCGCGGACTCGAGCTCCGACCCGCGTCGGCGAGTGGCTGGGGCATCCGGATCAAGATCCACTTGTGTATCTTATCGCGCCGGCGTACTCTGCCGTTAGATACAGCTTTGTATCTTAATCAGGGAGAGTCATGAGCAGCACCGAGACCGCAGAACCCGGCGAAGACAAGCACGTCACGCGCACCGCGAGCGTGCTCATCGTCGGCATCCTCGCCGTCGTCTTCGACACCACGATCATGAGCGTCGCGCTGCACACCCTGTCGGTGCAGCTGAAGGCGCCGGTCTCCCAGATCCAGTGGGTCACGACGGGTTACGTGCTGGCCCTCGCCGCGACCGTGCCGCTGAGCGGCTGGCTGCAGAATCGCATCGGCGGCAAGCGCGCCTGGATGCTCGCACTCGCCCTCTTCCTGCTCGGCTCCGTGCTCTGCAGCGCCTCCTGGAACGTCGAGAGCCTCATCGCGTTCCGGGTCGTGCAGGGCGTCGGAGGCGGGCTGATGCTCCCGCTCATGCAGACGCTCATCATGCAGGCGGCAGGCGGCAAGAACCTCGGCCGCATCGCGGCAACGGTGGGGCTGCCCGCCATGCTCGGGCCTATTCTCGGGCCGGCCGTCGGCGGCATCATTCTCAACTGGCTCGACTGGCGCTGGATCTTCTGGGTCAACGTGCCGTTCTGCGTGGTCGGCCTCATCCTGGCGTGGC
>JBQCJQ010000132.1:0-3736 GCA_051952615.1 Humibacter sp. | reverse complement strand
GATCATCCCGACTTCGAGATCCGCACCGTCACGGCGGGCTCCAACGCAGGTTCACCGCTCATCGATCACCAGCCGCACCTGCGCTCGCTCGCGCACCTCACCCTGCAGGAGACGGATGCCGCGACCCTCGCAGGTCACGACGTCGTCTTCCTCGCGCTGCCGCACGGGGCCTCAGGCGCGATCAGCGCGCAGCTCGGGGATGACGTGCTCGTCGTCGACTGCGGTGCCGACCACCGCCTCGTCTCGGCGACCGACTGGGACGCCTACTACGGCGGGGAGCACGCCGGCGCCTGGCCGTACGGCGTGCCCGAGCTGCCCGTCGAAGACGGAAAGCAGCGGGATGCCCTCGTCGGGGTCAACCGCATCGCAGCACCCGGCTGCAACGCCAGCTCCGTCTCCCTCGCCATCGCGCCGGGAATCTCCGCCGGACTCGTCGACGCATCGGACATCGTCGCGGTGCTCGCGGTCGGCCCGAGCGGCGCAGGCAAGAACCTCAAGACCACCTACCTCGCCTCGGAGCTGCTCGGCAACGCCGTGCCGTACGGGGTCGGCGGCATGCACAGGCATGTCCCGGAGATCCTGCAGAACCTGCGGGCGGCGGGCGCGCAGGACCCGGCGATCTCGTTCACGCCGGTGCTCGTGCCGATGTCGCGGGGCATCCTCGCCACGGTGACGGCACCGCTGAAGCCGAGCGTCACGGTCGAGCAGGTGCGTGCGGCCTGGACCGACGCGTACAGCGGCGAGCCGTTCGTGCAAGTGCTGCCGGCAGGCAAGTTCCCTCGCACCTCCGACGTGCTCGGCGCGAACACCGCTCTCATCGGAGTCACCGTCGATGCTGCCGCGAACCGGGTGGTCGCGATCATCGCGGTCGACAACCTCGTCAAGGGCACGGCAGGCGCAGCCATCCAGAGCGCCAACATCGCACTCGGCCTGCCGGAGACCACCGGCCTCAGCGTGAACGGAGTCGCCCCGTGAGCATCACAGCTCCCGCCGGATTCGCAGCAGCCGGTGTGCCGGCCGGACTCAAGTCGACGGGTGCCCGCGACCTCGTGGTGGTGCGCAACCTCGGCCCGTCCCAGGCCGCCGCGGCCGTCTTCACGTCCAACCGCTGCCTGGCCAACCCCGTCATCTGGAGCAAGCAGGTCGTGAGCGACGGCATCGTCTCCGCCGTCGTCCTCAACTCGGGCGGAGCCAACTGCTACACCGGCGCGGAGGGCTTCCAGACCACGCACGCGACCGCCGAGGCCGCCGCAGAGCACCTCGGTGTCTCCGCCGGCGACGTCGTGGTGTGTTCCACCGGCCTCATCGGTGACCAGCTGCCGCGCGAGAAGGTGCTGGCGGGCGTCGCAGCCGCCTCGGCCGAACTCGGCTCGGACGAGGCATCCGGCCTGGCTGCCGCCGAGGGCATCATGACGACCGACACCCATCCGAAGCAGGCCGTCGTGAGCGGCGACGGCTGGTCGATCGGCGGCATGGCGAAGGGCGCAGGCATGCTCGCGCCCGGGCTCGCGACGATGCTGGTGGTGCTCACGACCGACGCCGCCCTCGACTCAGCCGATCTGGATGCCGCACTTCGCGCTGCTACGCGTGTCACGTTCGACCGCCTCGACTCCGACGGCTGCATGTCGACCAACGACACGGTAGTGCTGCTCTCCTCCGGCGCCTCAGGGGTCACGCCCGGCTACGACGAGTTCGCCCTCGCGCTCACGGATCTCTGCCAGACCCTTGCGCTCCAGCTGCAGAGCGACGCCGAGGGGGCATCCCACGACATCGCTATCGAGGTGGTGCACGCGGCTACCGCCGACGAGGCTGTCACCGTCGCACGGGCCGTGTCGCGCAGCAACCTGTTCAAGGCGGCGATCTTCGGCAACGACCCCAACTGGGGCAGGGTGCTCGCCGCCGTCGGCACCACAGACGCGACGTTCGACCCGTACGGCATCGACGTGAGCTTCAACGGGGTGCAGGTCTGCACGGCGGGGGAGCCGGACCAGTCGCGCGACCTCGTCGACCTCACCCCACGCGAGACGCACATCGTGATCGACCTGCACTCCGGCGACGCGACCGCGACCATCCTCACCAACGACCTCACGCACGACTACGTGCATGAGAACAGCGCGTACTCGAGCTGAGGCGGAGACCATGACCGATCCCGTCGACATCGAACCCCCGGCCCTTCCCGTTCTCGCCGACGCCGGCGCCAAGGCGGCGGTGCTCATCGAGGCGATGCCCTGGCTCAAGGCGTTCCATCACAAGACCATCGTCATCAAGTTCGGCGGCAACGCCATGGAGAGCGACGAGCTCATCCGGTCGTTCGCGGACGACATCGCGTTCCTGCGGTTCGCGGGCATCCGCCCGGTCGTCGTGCACGGCGGCGGCCCGCAGATCTCCGCCATGCTCGACCGGCTCGGCATCGTCAGCGAGTTCCGGGGCGGCTACCGGGTGACGACGCCGGAGACCATGGATGTCGTGCGCATGGTGCTCACAGGCCAGATCAGTCGCGACATCGTGGGCCACATCAACCGTCACGGTGCACTCGCCTCCGGCATCTCCGGAGAGGACGCGCGGCTGTTCGAGGGCCGCGTGCGGCGGGCCGTCGTCGACGGTCAGGTCGTGGACCTCGGTCAGGTGGGCGACGTCATCGGCGTCAATCCCGACCCGGTGCTCGCCGAGGTGAAGGCCGGCCGCATTCCCGTCGTGTCGTCGATCGCGCTCGACGTCGATGTGCCGGGCCGCAGCCTGAACGTGAATGCGGATGCGGCGGCCGCTGCGCTCGCCGTCGCGCTGGATGCCGCGAAGCTCGTCATCCTCACCAACGTGCCTGGCGTGTACCGCGACTGGCCGGACCGCGACTCCCTCATCTCGTCGATGACCGCTGTCGAGCTGCGCGAGCTGCTCCCGTCACTCGACACGGGCATGATCCCGAAGATGACGGCCTGCCTCGACGCGGTCGAGGGCGGCGTTCCGAAGGCGGCCGTGATCGACGGCCGCGACGAGCATTCACTGCTGCTCGAGCTGTTCACCAACGGCGGCAGCGGCACGGAGGTCACGAAGTGAGCGACGACATCACCTGGCAGCAGCGGTACACCAACGATCTCGTCGGTGTGTTCGCCACGCCTCCTCTGCTGCTCGACCACGGCAGCGGCGCCTACGTGTGGGATGCCGAGGGCAACGAGTACCTCGACTTCCTGGGCGGCATCGCCGTCAACTCGCTCGGACACGCGCACCCCGTGCTCGTGGATGCCGTCACCGCTCAGGTCTCCCGGCTCGCGCACGTCTCCAACCTCTTCACCAGCGCGCCGCCGCTCGAGCTCGCCGAGCGCCTGCAGCGGCTCACCGGCGCCGGCACGGACGGACGCGTCTTCTTCTGCAACTCGGGGACCGAGGCCAACGAGGCGGCGTTCAAGCTGGCGCGGCGCAATTCGGCCGGCGGCAGGCACCGCATCCTCGCCCTGAAGAGCGGCTTCCACGGCCGCACGATGGGCGCACTCGCCCTTACCGGCAAGCCGCAGATGCAGGAGCCGTTCCTGCCGATGGTCCCGGGCGTCGAGCACCTCGACGTCACGATCGAGGCCCTGAGGAACGCGATGGATGACACCGTCGCAGCCCTCATCGTCGAGCCGATCCAGGGCGAGGCGGGTGTCGTCGACCTGCCGGAGGGCTATCTCGCCGAAGCGAGACGGCTCACCGAGGAGCACGGTGCGCTGCTCATCGTCGACGAGATCCAGACCGGCATCGG
>JBQCJQ010000131.1:0-6506 GCA_051952615.1 Humibacter sp. | reverse complement strand
ATCATCAGCGACTCAGCCGCCCGACCGAAGTTGAGCTCGTCGGCGACCGCGGCAAAGTAGCGCAGCTTCCGCAGATCGAGATCGGGGTTCATCTCCTTAGCTTCCCACACGCAGTGATACCCGTTGGGTCTCACCTGAGGCGGAAGAGGTCTTGGACAGGCGACGCAACGGAAGCGGATGCTCGATCTGGATCAACGAAAGGAACCCACATGTCTCTCAACGGCAAGCGAGTCGTCGTCATCGGCGGCACCTCCGGAATCGGTCTGGCAACGGCCAGCGCGGCGGCGGATGCCGGTGCAGAAGTCATCATCGCCTCGAGCAGGCAGGTGAGCGTGGACGCAGCACTCGGTCAGCTCCCCGTCGGTACCAGTGGCCATGCACTGGACATGCTCGATCCAGCTGCGGCGCGGGCGTTCTTCGACGAGATCGGCGCCTTCGATCACTTGGCCTACACGGCCGGTGAGCCGCTCAGCCTTCTTCCCGTGGAAGGACTCGATCTCGACCAGGCTCGCGCCTTCTTCCAGGTGCGCTTCTTCGGCGCCCTGAACGCCGTGAGTGCGGCGGCCCATCACCTGCGACCCGGCGGGTCGATCACGCTGACCTCCGGAGCCGCCCGCACGCGCCCGGGCGCCGGCTGGTCGGTCGCCTCGAGCGTGTGCGGAGCGACGACGAGCCTTGCGGGCGCGCTCGCCGTCGAACTCGCACCCATCCGGGTGAACGTCATCGAGCCCGGCGTCATCCGCAGCCCGCTCTGGCGCACCATGAGCACCGAAGACCAGCAGGGGATGTACCAGCAGCAGGCCGCCGCGCTGCCCGTCGGACGCGTCGGAGAGGTCGACGATGTGGCACAGGCGTTCCTCTACTCGATGACGCAGTCGTTCATGACCGGCACGTCGATTCCGGTCGACGGCGGAGCCCTGCTGGTCTGATGGCGACCACGTCACTCAGCGCCGACGGCGCTGAGTGACGTCCGTCAGGGCCGGCGGCGTCGCGGCATAGCTGTCGTCGTTGAGTTCGGTCCCTGGCGGGACGATCGCGTCGATGCGGTCGAGCACGTCGTCGGTCAGCTCCACGTCGGCCGCGCTGAGCAGTCCGTCGAGCTGTTCCTGGGTCCGTGGGCCGACGATTGCCGAGGTGACGGCGGGATGCGCGGTGACGAACGCGATGGCCAGCTGCGGCATCGTGAGCCCTGCTTCCTTCGCGATCTCTTCGAGACCGATGAGCGCCTGCGTCCGACGTCGGCCCGCCTCTGTCTCCGGGTTGTAGAGGTCGCCGCGGGACTGGGCGCGGTGACTCGTGTCGGGTCGGCTGCGCCCGGAGAGCCAGCCGCCGTGCAGCGGACTGTAGGTGAGCACTCCCATCCCGAACCGCCGGGCGACCGGGAAGACCGCGCGTTCCGGTACGCGGCCGAAGATCGAGTACATCGGCTGTTCGCTGATGAAGCGGTGTGTGCCCGCGGTCTGGGCCACCCACTGCGCCTCGACGATCTTCTCGGCGGCGAAGGTGGATGCCCCGACCGCGAGCACCTTGCCGGCGCGGATCAGGTCGTCGAGCGCTGTCAGGGTTTCGCTGAGATCGGTGCTCCAGTCGTAGCGATGCAGCTGGTAGAGGTCGATGCGGTCTGTGGAGAGCCTGCGGAGGCTCTCCTCGACGGCGCGCACGATCCAGCGTCGCGACGCACCTCCCGAGTTGAGATCTGCACCCATCGGCAAGCCGAACTTGGTGGCCAGAATCACCTCGTCGCGCCGCTCGGCGATGGCCCGGCCGACGATCACCTCCGACTCTCCCCCCGAATACACATCGGCCGTGTCGACGAAATTGATCCCGGCGTCGAGTGCGCTGTTGATGATGCGCACGGCGTCATCGTGGTCTGTGTTGCCCATCGCCCCGAACATCATGGTGCCGAGAGCGAGCTCGCTCACCGCCCACCCGGTGGCCCCGAATGTCCTGTATCTCACGTGGCTTCTCCCCTCGTCGTGCGGATCTCTCCATCGCACCACCGCCGTGCGCGCCGCCCCACCGCGATCCTCCGAAGGTCGTGCACAATCCTGCCGATCTGCGCGGGCGCGCCCGCACCGCGATTGCGTAGACAGGCGCAATGGTGCTTGTCTCGACAGATGACAGCACTCGAAGGACTGCGCGATCTGGTCATTCGGCACGCTCGCGGTGGCATCCGTCGAGACATCATCGATGGGCTCAGCCTGGGTGTCGTCACCGGCGGCACGCCTCCCGCGGCCACCATGTCCGGACCATCGATGACCCTGATCGCCGGAGGCCGCAAGCGCACGTCGGTCGGGGACCGGGAATTCCTCTACGGTGCTGGCCAGTTCCTCGTGGTCTCGATCGACCTGCCGGTGACCGGCCGGGTGGAACGCGCGACACCGGACGACCCGTTCGTCGTCCTCAGCCTCGTACTGAAACCGGTGAGCATCGCGTCGCTTCTCCTGGACTCCGTCGACGTCTCCCGGCCGCCGGCGTTCACGGGTCTCGCGGTGGGGGACGCGTCGGTCGAACTGCTGGATGCCGCGACGCGGCTGCTGCGGCTGCTCGACCACCCCGCCGACCTCACGGCGCTCGGCCCGGCCACCGAGCGGGAGATCCTGTGGCGTCTGCTCACCGGCCCGCAGGGTGGAATCGTGCGGGAGATCGGCCTGGCCGACGGCGGTATCGCACACATCTCCCGTGCCATCGGCTGGATGCGGGAGCATGTAGCGGAACCCATACGCATCTCCGAACTGGCCAGGATCAGCGGGATGAGCGTTTCGACCTTCCACCGGCATTTCCGGGCGGCGACCTCGATGACGCCGATCCAGTGGCAGAAAGCACTGCGGCTACGCGAGGCACGCACTCTTCTCCTCACCGGAGCGACGGGAGTCGCGACGGCGGCCTACGCGGTCGGCTATGGAAGCGCCTCCCAGTTCAGCCGCGAATACCGACGAACGTTCGGGCGAGCTCCGGGAGACGATGCGCACCAGCTCCGCCAGTCCGGAATCGTGCGCGAAGACCCGCTGACCGGATAGCTGATGACGGACGCCGGATGACCGACGAGGGGCCACCGCTGCGAAGCGGTGACCCCTCATCGTCAGGGCACTAGCTCAGGCGTCGCCTGCGGATCACGGCCAGCGCAAGCCCGGCGAGCAGCAGACCGAGTCCGCCGGCCACCCAGCCCGCCACGTTGCTGCCCGTGTCGGCAAGCCCGGCCTGCGCGCCCGGGTCGATCGGGTGCGTCGTGGTGCAGTCCGGGTTCTGGTCGGCAGCGGGAACACACGCAGCGGTCTTGTCCGGGCTCGTCACGACATTGACCACCGAGCCGTTGCCGCCGCCGGTCACCGTCACCGAGTACGTGATCGTCGCCTTCTGGCCGACAGCGAGGTCACCGCTCCAGGTCAGGGTGTTCCCGTTGCGAGCGACCGTTCCGGTGCTGGCCTTCTGGTTGCCGACCCAGGTGGCGTCGTCCAGCACGTCGGCGAGGTTGTCGCTGACGTGGGCGGTCACCGCTGCGTCACCGGTCTGGGTCACCGTGACGGTGTAGTCGATGCGGTCGCCGATCTCGATGGTCTTGCCGGATGCCGGGTCGGACGTCTTCGAGAACGTGTAGCCGCCGTACTTCTGCACCGTCTGGCATCCCGGCGTCCCATCCGGCGCCGCGACACAGGTGCCGTCAGGGTTCGGGCTGGTCACCACGTTCTTGAGCGTGGTGTCCCCGCCCCCGACGACCTTCACCGAGTACGTGATCGTCACGTGTTCCCCGACCGCGAGGTTGCCCTTCCACGACAGGGTGTGGCCCGAGAGCGAGGCTGACCCAGAGCTGGCGGTCTGATTGCCGACCCAGGTCGCGTCATCCAGGACACCACTGAGGTCGTCGTTCAGCGCCGCACCGACCACCGGTGCCGCACCGAACTGCGTGACCCCCAGCGTGTAGGTGATGGTGTCGCCGACCTTCACGGCCGCCGGCGACGCGGGATCTGACATCTTCGAGAACGTGAACCCGCCTGCCTTGTGCGTCGTCGTGCAGTCGGGGTTGCCATCCGCTGCCGGCACACAGGTGCCACCGTCGGAGGTCGCCGTGTTCACGAGGGTGCCATCGCCGGCTGCGGTCACGATCACCGAATACGTGATGGTCACCGTCTGCCCGACGGCGAGGTCGCCGTTCCAGGTCAGCGTGTTCCCGCTGCGAGTCGCCGTACCGCTGTCGGCCGACAGGTCGCCGGCCCACGTCGCGTCATCCAGCACACCCGTGAGGTCGTCGGAGACGGTCACGTTGTTCTGGGCCGCGGCACCGACCTGCTTCACCTGGATCGTGTACCCGACGGTCTGACCGACGGTCACATCGGTGCCGGGTGCCGGGTTCGACGTCTTGGAATAGGTGTAGCCACCGACATCGTGGCTCGTCGTGCATTCGGCGAAGACGTCACAGCCCTGCGAGCTGACCACGTTCACCACCGAGCCATCGCCGAGGCTCTGCGCGCCCTTGACGGTCACCGAGTACGTGATGTGCGCGACGCCGCCGACGGGTATCGTGCCCGACCAGTTCAGAGTGCTGCCCGTCACGGTCGCCGAGCCGATGTCCGAACTCACGTCGCCGTTGTAGGTGGCGTCATCCACGACCTTGCTCAGGTCGTCGGCGAACGACGCGTCGGACGGCGTCGTGCCCTCCTGTGTCACGGTCACGGTGTAGGTGATCGTGTCGCCAGGATGCACCACCGCACCGGATGCCGGGTCGGAGGTCTTCGCCACGTGGTAGCCGACCACGTTGATGCCCGCCGGGTCGCAGTTGATCGTCGGAGCGACCTGCGAATCGCTGGGCACGTCTGCGGATCCGCACGCGGTGTTCACGAACGATCCGCCGCCGATGCTCGACGGGTCGAGGGTCATCGTGTACTCGTGCGACTCCTTGGCTCCCGGCGCCAGCGAGTCGATGTGGAAGTCGCCGTTGGTCGGGTTCTTGTCGTCGGCGATGTTCACGTTCGTGAGCGTGCCCTGCCCGGTGTTCGTCACCGTGATGCGGTAGTGCACGGTGTCACCGAAGTGGAAGGTGGGGTAGTCGACGGAGTCATTGGCGTCGTGCCAGTTGCCGTCGGCATCCTGCACCTCCTTGATGATCGACGCCGAGTAGAAGTCGGCCTCGGTCATGGACGCCGAGGTGCGCATCACGAGCCCGGTGTGACCGGCGCGACCCTGCGCGACGTTCACGAACGTGTCGCCGCCCTTCGCGCCGTCCGTCGTGATGTGCACGCCGAACTTCTGGATGTCGCCCGGGTTCAGCGCCGGTCCGATCACACGGATCGCCGTGGCGTTCGGCGAGGGCGTCGTGCTCCAGCCCACCGTGTTGCCGCTCGTGCTGCCTGCCGAGCCGTTCGACGACGCCGCTGGGTCATCCGACAGCGAGCCGACCGCGGCCGTCGTGTAGTAGACGGTCGCACCGGCCGGTGCGTTCACCGATGCCAGCGTGTAGCTGCCCGAATACGAGGTGCCGCGACCGTCTCCGTTGTACGGGAGGATGTCGATCGTGTCGGTGAACGGCTGCGCGATCGGGTCGTACGAGCGCACGGTGACCGTCCAGGACCCGTTGCCCTTGCCGTCGCCGTTCAGGTTAGGGATGAACGGTGCATCCGCCGTCTTCACCGTCGTCGTGTAGCCGTCGGTCGCCACGGTGACCTGTGCTGCGGCGCTCTTGGTGATGCCCCCGTAGGTCGCATCGACGTTGTTGGTGAGCGCTGCGCCCGGAGTGACCGAGTTGTCGGCGACGGCCTGGTAGGTCAGCGCGTGGTCGGCGTTGGTCGTGACTCCGTTGAGCGTCCAGCTCAGAACCTGCTGCCCCGAACCATTGGTCGTGACGGTCGGCTCGGGAGACGCCGACCCCGGCACGTAGGTGACGCCCGCGGGCAGCGTGTCGACCAGCTGATAACCGTCGACCGTCGCAGGGATGGCGCCCGCGCCGTTCGCCGAGTAGGTGAGCGTGTACGTCGCCGGGTCTCCGGGTGAGATGACGCTGCGGTCGACGGTCTTGGAGATGGATGGCGTCGCGGACACGATGTGGAGCACGTCGCGGAACCCGGTGGTGCAGGGGTACCGATCACCCGTCGTCGTCGTGATACACCCGGTGCCGTTCCACCAGTTGTTCAACGGAGCGTCGACGACGCCCGAGAAGAAGGACCAGATGTCGGTGCCAGCAGGGACGTTCGAATTGACGCGCTGGTTGATCACCGCTGTGACGTTCGACTGCGCCGAAAGCTGGTCGAACTGGCCCTGTGTTCCGGTGATGCGCATGGCCTTGATCGTGGTGATGTCGGCCGGCTGCGTCGTCGTCCAACCCGAGGTCGATCCGCAGTCGAAGGCGTTCGGGTCGTAGCTCGCGCTCGTCGGATCGAGGGTGGGATCGTTGCCGACGTAGTACTCGACGGTAGTGCCGATCGACGCATCGGTGGGCTGCGCCCAGGTCCATCCGGCGAACGTGACGTATCGGGTGTCGAGCGCGGAACACATGCCGACCTCCCGATCGGCGG
>JBQCJQ010000130.1:0-2022 GCA_051952615.1 Humibacter sp. | reverse complement strand
GAGGGCGGCTACACCCGCGACTTCACCAAGCCGGATGCCTCGCAGTCGTTCATCTACGACGCATCGCAGAACTACCAGGAGCAGGGCACCCCGCTGGTGATCTTCGCCGGCAAGGAGTACGGATCGGGCTCATCCCGCGACTGGGCGGCCAAGGGAACGTCGCTGCTCGGCGTTCGCGCCGTCATCGCCGAGAGCTTCGAGCGCATCCACCGGTCCAACCTGATCGGCATGGGCGTCGTTCCGCTGCAGTTCCCGGCCGGCGAGTCGGCGGCGAGCCTCGGCCTCGACGGCACCGAGGTCGTCTCCATCAGCGGGCTGACGGCTTTGAACGAGGGCAGCACCCCGAAGACGGTGCACGTCACCGCCACGCCGAGCGAGCACTCGGAGGCCGGAAGGGAGCCGATCGAGTTCGACGCCGTCGTGCGCATCGACACACCCGGTGAAGCCGACTACTACCGCAACGGCGGCATCCTGCAGTACGTGCTCAGGAGCCTGGTCGCCTAGCGGTCACGAGCGCCAGACGGGGCCGGGAACGCAAGTCGTTTCCGGCCCCTGTCGTTCGATCCGCATGATATGTGCCGATCGTTCGGGGGCGCCCGGTGTCGGTCAGGATGGTTTGCGTAGACTCGGTTGTCAGGAGCGAAAGGCGGCGGTATGACCCTTCTCGAGACGATCAGAGGCCCTCGGGACCTCGACGCTCTCTCGGGGGAACAGCTCGTGCAGCTCGCAGGAGAGGTGCGTGAGTACCTCGTCGCGAACATCTCCAAGACCGGCGGGCACCTCGGCCCGAACCTCGGCGTCGTCGAGTTGACGATCGCACTGCACAAGGTGTTCGACTCCCCGCACGACGCCATGGTTTTCGACACCGGCCACCAGGCCTACGTGCACAAGCTGCTCACCGGCAGGCAAGACTTCAGCACCCTGCGCAAGACCGACGGGCTCGCCGGGTACCCGCAGCGGTCGGAGTCCATCCACGACATCGTCGAGTCGTCGCACGCCTCCAGTTCGCTCTCCTGGGCCGACGGCATCTCACGCGCCTTCACGATGACGGGCCAGGCCGATCGGTACGTGATCGCCGTCGTCGGAGACGGTGCCCTCACCGGCGGGATGACCTGGGAGGCTCTGAACAACATCAGTGACGACAACGACCGGCGCCTGATCATCGTGGTCAACGACAACGGACGCTCCTACGCGCCCACGATCGGCGGCATGGCGCGATTCCTCAACGGAGTGCGCACGCGCCGCGGGTACAAGAACCTCTACCTGACCAGCCAGGCCGCTTTCGACAAGCTCGGTTCGCCCGGGCGTGCCGTGTACCGCGGCATGCGCGGCGGCGTCCACGGTTTCCTCTCGCGTTTCAGCAACAACGAGGCGCTCTACTCCAACCTCGACATCAAGTACATCGGACCGGTGCAGGGTCACGACATCGACGCGCTCGTCGTGGCGCTGGAGCAGGCGAAGGCCTACGACGCACCGGTGATCGTGCACGCCATCACCGAGAAAGGCCGCGGCTACGAGCCCGCACTGCGCGACGTCGCCGACCAGTTCCACAGCGTCAACCCGATCGACCCCGAGACCGGCGAGCCCATCGAACAGGCGACCGGCACGTCATGGCCGTCCGTCTTCGCTGACGAGATCGTGCGCCTGGCGGAGAAGGATGACCGGCTCGTCGGCATCACGGCCGCGATGCTGCGCCCCGTCGGCCTGCACCTCTTCGCCGAGCGTTTTCCCGGGCGTGTGCACGACGTGGGGATCGCCGAGCAGCACGCCGCGACGAGTGCGGCCGGAATGGCGTTCGGCGGCCTTCACCCCGTCGTCGCGCTCTACGCCACGTTCATGAACCGCGCGTTCGACCAGGTGCTGATGGACGTCGGGCTGCACCGAGCCGGCGTCACGTTCGTGCTGAGCAGCGCGGGAGTCACCGGGCCGGACGGCCCGAGCCACCACGGCATGTGGGACCTCGCGACGCTGCAGGTCGTGCCGGGCATCCGCATCGCCGCTCCGCGAGACGCCGAACGCCTG
>JBQCJQ010000129.1:0-4900 GCA_051952615.1 Humibacter sp. | reverse complement strand
AGCGCCTTCGCGGTGCTGACCGAATCGGGGGCGATGTGACGCTGGAGGTTGAAGATCACCGCCTCTGCATCCAACGGCGTGCCGTCCGTGAAGGCGACGCCCTCGCGAAGCTCCAGCTTCCAGACCTTTCCGTCGTCCGACGTCAGGCTCTTCGCGAGCTTCGGGGAGACCTCATCGGTGAGCTCGTCGCGGTACATGAGCGTGTCCATCACGGCGGCGGCGCGCTCGATGCCCGATCCGACGTTCGCCAGCCTGACCGGATCGAACCCGGGCATCTCGCCGAACGACGCGACCTGCGCCACCCCGCCGGACTGGGGTTCGACCGCCGCGTCGGTCGCGGTCGGAGCACCTCCGCTGGTGCCTCCGCACCCGCTCAGCACGAGAGCGAACGCGGTGGCCACAATGACCGCTGTTCCGAGACGCAAACGCTTGTTCTTCATCGAGCATCCTTTCCGCCGTCCCACGTCGCACGGCGAGTCCCCGCCGCTGCTTCGCGGCTCCGGAACCAGTTCTACTGGATTTTTGATCAAATGTCACGGGAATGCATGATAAAGATCACGTAACGCATTCCCGCTCTGCGGGACCCTTCGTTGCAGGAACGGTGCAGATGCCCCGCGGGCCAGGAGTTTCTCTTCCGTCGGCCGACGGCCGGAGGGACCCGACCGCCCCGCCGCCCGTCACGCGGGTGCGCTCATCTGGGGACGCTCGCTTCGGGCCGACAGGAACTCGGCGTCGCCGTCGCCACGGCGGCGCTGGATCTCCAGCCGCAGTCCGCGAGCCTCGTCGACGAGTTCCTGCGGCACTGCCGGGGCGATGCCGCGCAGCAGGGCACGATTGTCCCGGATGACCTCCGCCGGCATCCCGGCGATCTCACGGGCAGCGGTCAGAGCCACGTCGAGCAGCTCATCGGGCTCGCAGACGCGGTTGACCAGACCGATGTCGTAGGCGCGCTGACCCGACACCTTCATCCCGAAAGCCAGTTCGTGCGAGGCCGCACGGCCGAGGCTCATCCAGAAACCGGTCTGCCAGCCGTGGAGGATGCCCCGGGGGACCTCGGCGATCTGGAACGTGGCCGCGCGCGACGCCACACTGAAGTCCACGGCGCGTGTCCCGAGGTAGAACCCGGCACCGCCGGCATACCCGTTCACGGCGGCGACCAGCGGTTTGGCGGAGTTGTTCTCCATGAACAGGTCGGTGTTCGCGGTCGTGGCCTGATCCTGCAGTCGCGCTCCTGCCTCGGCGCCCTCCTTGATGTCGCGTCCCGCGCAGAACGCTCGGCCTGTGCCCGTTATCACCCCCACGCGGAGCGACTCGTCCTCTTCGAGGGCGTGATACGCGTCACGGAGCTGGCCGAGCATGACGGCCCCCATGGCGTTCATGCGCTCGGGACGGTTCAGGCGGATCACGGCGACTTCGCCGTTTCGCTCGAACTCCACGAACGTCTCTGCGTTCTCTGTCATTGCGATTTCCTTTCGTCGGGGACCGAGGAATGTGCGGACGGCCACTGCGGCGTGCGCTTCTCGAGGAACGCGCGCGCGCCCTCGCGCGCGTCGGGCGATCGGACCGCCTCCGTGAGGATCGGGCGCTGCCTCTCGAAGAACTCGGACTCCGCCCAGTCGGCGGACTCCACGATGATGCGCTTTGTCGCCGCGACCGCCACGGGAGAGTTGGCGGCGATGGCGTCTGCGAACGCGTGCCCCGCCTCTAGCGCCGCACCGTCGTCGACCACCCGATTCACCACGCCCCATGCGCCGAGCTGCTCCGCTGTGACGGTCGCACCGGTGAGCAGCAGCTCCACAGCGATAGCGCGCGGAGCGCGCTGAAGCAGCCGCAGGATTCCCCCTCCACCGGCCACCAGCCCCCGGGACACCTCGGGCAGCATGAACCGCGTCGACCGACCCGCGACGATGAGGTCGCACGCCAGTGCGATCTCGAACCCGCCGCCGGCGGCGAAGCCCTCGACCGCGGCGACGAGCGGCTTGCTCGACGGCCGCTCGACGATCCCCGCGAAGCCGCGCCCCGTCATCGGCGAGTCCTCCGCGCTCCCGAGGGTCTTGAGGTCGTTGCCCGCGCAGAAGCCCGTGCCTGCGCCCGTCAGGATGCCGACGCTCAGCGACGGGTCTTTGTCGAGCTCGTCGAGCGCCGCGTGGATCCCCCGCGCAACCGCGCCGTTCACGGCATTGCGTGCGCGGGGCCTGTTGAGGGTGATCACGAGCGTGCGTCCGGTGCGGGCGGTGACCACCTCGCGCTCTTCGTCCACGGCAGCGCTCACGGCTGAAGGACCTTTCCGTTCCGCGAGCCGCGCGGCTCGGTCCCGCTCAGCCCGTTGGCCTCGAGCTCCTCCACCACGTGCGGCCCCAGACCGAGCCAATCGTCGAGCACGGCCCGCGTGTCGGCGCCCAGCGTCGGGGCGGGGGTGCGCGGTACGAGCGGCGAATCCGACAGCCGGAAGGGCATCGAAGGGTAGTGATGCTCGCCCACGAAAGCGCGATCGGTGCAGTGGAAGAAGCCGGATGCCGCCAGCTGAGGATCGGCGAGCACCTCTCGCGCCGACTGGACCGGTGCCGCCGCAACGCCTTCGGCCTGCAGAGCCTCCGCGGCCGCGCGGGAATCGCGCGTACTGATGAAATGCGCAACGGCGTCTGTCGACGCCGAGCCGACGACGCGTGCGAGCGCGGCCGCATCCGTCGTCGACACCGCCACCCACTGGTCGCTGCCGGCGGCGGGCCAGCAGCCCGAGACGACGGCGCCCGGCACGGAGTTCCCCCGCCTCGGCGGCTCCTGGCCCGTGGCCTGGAACTCCAGCAGATCGAACGCGAGATGGTGAGTCATCGCCTCGACCTGCGCAACCTCGATGTGCTGCCCGCGCCCGGATCGGCGCGCGGCACGGACCGCGCCGATCACAGACCAGGCAGCCACCAGGCCCGCGTTGGGGTCGGCCGGGCTCATCTGGATCACCTGGGGAGGTCCATCAAGGTGGCCGGCGCGTCCGGTGAGACCAGCCATCGCCTCGGTGACAAGTGCCGTGCTGCGGAAGGCGCCCCATGGGCCGCCGGCACCGAACCCCGGCATGGAGACCATGACCGCGCGGGGATTGAGTTCGAGGATGGCATCGTACGAGAGCCCGAACGACGCCATCACCCGCGGTGTGAAGTTCTCGATGACGACGTCGGCCACCGACGCCAGCCTGCGGGCGATGTCGCGACAGATCTGATCCGTGAGATCCAAGGTGATGCCGCGCTTGGACTCGTTGACGCTGTTCCACAGGGGCGACATCTCCCACAGCCAGTCGGGGTCGTCCACGCCTCCGGTGAACATGCGCCGCGCGGTGCGCCACCAGTCGGTCCGCGTGATCGATTCCACCTTGACGACGTCGGCGCCGAGATCGGCGAGCATCTCCGTGGCGTAGGGCCCTGCCCATCCCATCGTGAAGTCGAGCACCCGAAGACCATCCAGCGGCGGCCCCGAGGCGGCCGAAGCGGCGGCCCCGACGGCATCCTCTCCCCTCGCGGGGCCGGCACGTCGGCGAGAGACCTCGTCGAGCACCTCCACGGTGTGCTCCCCGAGCGCGGGGGCGCGCCGACCGCCGTCGGCCACGGTGAGCCAGGCCGTCTCGGCGAAGCGGACAGGAGGCCCGGGTTCGCGCACTCGCCTCGCGGGGTAGTCGACGTCGTCGAAAAAGCCGCGCGCCTCGTGCTGAGGCGACTCCAGCACCTCCGGGATCGTCAGCACCTCGCCCACGATGTGACCGAGGAGTTGGCACAGCTCCACCAGTTCGCGCTTGTCGCGGGTGGCGACCAGGGCACGGAGCGCCGCGCGGATCTCGTCGCCGCTCGCCGCGACGGTCGGATCAATCACCCAGCCCGGCACTTCGTCGCCGAACACCGGGATCCACAGCTCCTCCCACGCCGACATGGCCGAGCGCGCAGCGGCGACGTGGCCGTCGCGCGTCGCCAGCACCGCCCAAGGCTCGGCGGGATCGTTCGCGCGACGCGGACGCTCCACCCCGGTGTAGGAATAGGCGACGGTGTCGAAGATCTGCGTGGCAACGGCCACTTCGAGCGCGCGCACATCGACGTGCTGCCCGCGCCGCGTGCGCTCTCGCGCGGCCAGTGCCGCCGAGATGCCGACGACCGCGGCGTTGCCGATGAGGTAGGCGACGACATCCGTGCCTGTCGACACAGGCTCGCGTCCCCGCTCGCCCTGGACCGCCATGAGGCCCGAGAGAGCTGCGATGACGAAGTCGTCGGCTGCGTGGCCGGCGTACGGTCCTCGATCCCCGAAAGGTGTGAGTGAGGCGTGCACCAGCCGCGGGTGATGGCCGGCGATCTCATCCGCTTCCAGGCCCAATGCAGCTCGCTGCTCGGCACCGGCCGACTCGATCAAGACATCAGATGTCGCGAGCAGCTCCGCCAACTCGTGGAGCCCGTCCGCGGAATCGGTGTCGATCAGCACCGAGCGCTTTCCCGTATTGCATGCCGCGAAGGCGGTCGTGATCCCGTCACCGAGATCGGCGCCCAGATCGCGGAGCGGATCCCGCCATCGGAGCGTCTCGACCTTCACGACATCGGCACCGAGGCCCGCGAAGACCCGCGCGGCGTACGCACCGGCGATACCGGTCGACAGATCGACGACGCGCAGACCCGCCCACAGTCCGGCACCCGCGGAGCGATCGCTCATGGGTGGAGCCTCACCGCATCCTCGAAGGTCGCTCGTTCGGTCCGGAACGCGTTTGCGGGGTGGTCGACGTCCTCATAGCCCAGAGCGATGCCGCAGACGAGGTGACGATCCTCGGGGATCGAGAGGACGCTGCGCACCGCGCGAGGACGCAGCACCACAGCCGCCTGGGCGATGGCTCCCAACGACAGGCTCTGCGCGGCGTTGAGAACGTTCGCGATGA
>JBQCJQ010000128.1:0-2265 GCA_051952615.1 Humibacter sp. | reverse complement strand
TCGCGCGACGACGAGTCAGACGACCTGAGCCGGCTGATGTCGGGCTGGCGTCGCACGGAGACGCGCAGAGGCCGTGAGTGGAACGTCCAGCCGGTCTCGGCATCGGCGGCCGTGAAGAGCTACACGTGCCCGGGGTGCGGGGGAGTGGTCGAGCCCGGTGTCGCGCACCTCGTGATCTGGCGCGCAGATGGGGTGCTCGGAGACGCTGCCGACCTTCAGGCTCGCAGGCACTGGCACACCGCCTGCTGGAGGGTCGCCTGACGTCAGGCGCGTGTCACAACTCATTCTGACGGGGGATGACCACCTGCTTGATGATCAGCAGGATCGACGCCGCCACCGGGATGGCGATCAGTGCCCCGAGGATGCCCAGCAGTGAGCCGCCCGCGAGCGCAGCGATGACGACGACTGCGCCCGGAACGGAGACCGCGCGGTTCATGATGCGCGGGCTCAGGACATATGCCTCTACCTGCATGTAGATGATGTACCAGATCGCGGCGACGAGGGCGGTCAGCGGCGAGGACAACAGCAGGGTCACCAGCACGATCACCACCGAGCCCGACAGGGTTCCCACCAGCGGTATCAGCGAGAACAGGAACGCTATCCCCGCGAGGAGTATGGGGAAGGGGGCGCCGATGATCGACAGGAAGATCGCACTCGCTATGCCATTGCACAGCGCCAGCGCGACCTGCCCCATCACGTACTTGCCGACCGAGTCGGTGATCTGCTCCGCGATGTCCGCGAACCGCGCACGCTTCGAGGCAGGCACGAGCTCGTACACGGAGCGCTTGATGTTGTTCAACGACGCCGTGAAGTAGATGGTCAGGATCAGAACGATGAGCACGCCGAAGACGCCGCTCACGATGCCGATGCCGGCCTGGAGCAGACCACCGCCGATGTTGCCGATGTTCTTCTGCAGCCCGTCCCAGATCTGCGCGAGCGTCTTGTCGAAGTCGATCGCGGGGAATTGGTGCTTGAGCGCCGAGTACCAGTCCTGAGCCGTGCCCTTCTCGACGAACTGGGTGATGGTCTTCACCAGCCCAGTGCCCTGGGCGATGATCACGGGCACCATGGCCCAGATGATGCCGCCGAGGATGACGATGATCCCGACGAGCACGACGATGATCGCCGACCAGCGCGGCAGCTTGCGTCGCTCCAGGAACGCGATGATCGGCTCGAGACCCAGAGCGAGGAACAGCGCAGCACCGATGTAGGTGAGGATCGTCGACAGCGAGACGATCGCCGACAGGATGAGGATGCCGAGTCCTACGCCCAGGGTCCCGATCAGTCCGACACGGAATGCGTTCTGGATCTTCACTGAACGAGCCCCCTCACCCGTCGCGGGATCAGCCGTTGTCGGCAGTCACCTGCTCCGCCTGGTTCAAGACGCTGCGCAGGCTCTCGAAGTAGCCCGCGACGGTCTCGCGCTCGATCCTAATCTGAGACAGGCGCTCTTCGGCGTCAGCCACGAGCTTGCGGCTGCGGTCGTCGGCTTCCTCGACGATGGTGTGCGCACGGTCTTCGGCGGCGCGCACGATGTCGCGTGCGGCGGCTTCGGCCTCCTTGCGTGCTGCCTTCACCTCGGAGCGCATCTCCTTCTCGATCGCTTCGCCCTCAGCTCGCACCTCGTTGGTGCGCCTGGTCGCCTCCGCCAGTTCGGCATTGGCGTCGTCGAGGTACTTCTGCGTCTGCGAGACGGCCTCCTGGTGGCGGGCGAGGTGCTCCTTCTCCGACTCGTCGCGACGCGCCTTGAGCTCGACCTCGAGCTCCATGCGGGCGCGCTCCGCCTCGTGGGTGAGCCGCTCGGACTCCGCGGCGACCTGCGAACGCACGGCTGCGAGCTCCTCCTCGTGCTCCTTGCGGGCCTTCTCCATCTCGCGCTGGAACGAGGTGCGCACCGTGTCGGCCTCGGCCTGCGCATCCGCCTGGCGCTGCTCGAGCTCGCGAGCGAGTGCGGCACGCGCCTGCTCGATCTCGTTGGCGAGGTCCACCCGTGCCTGCTGCGTGTCGGCGACCAGATCCCGCTTCGCCTGCGCGATCTCGGCGGCGAGAGCCGTGCGGCGGTCGGAGAGCTCGTGCTCGACCTCTGAGCGGCGAGCTGCGACCTCTCTGGCCAGGGCCTCACGGGTCTCGTCGACCTCGCGGTTGAGGCCGTCCGCCGCGGCGCGAGCAGCTGCCGCCTCGGCGGCCGCTGCCGCCTTGACCTCGGCCGCAGCGTGCTCGGCCTCAGCCTGGGCAGCTGCCGCCTCGCGCTTGCTCGTCGCGCGC
>JBQCJQ010000127.1:0-3673 GCA_051952615.1 Humibacter sp. | reverse complement strand
GCGGAACGCGACGCGACCCCCGCTGCTGCCCTCAGCGCAGCAGCGTTCCGCAGGCCGCCGATACCCGAGAGGATGACGGGCGCGTCGTCCAGCACTCCGCCGGGCAGCCGAACCACCTGGTCGGCCGCCCCCGTGACCTTGAGCTCGGCGAGGAACGCACGATCGATCTCGCGGCCGAGCACAACGGGCCCGTCGGATCCCGAAGCCACGAACAGTGCGAGCCGGTCACCCTGAGCTGAGGACGGACGGACGGGGGCGAGCGCGAGGGAAGGTACGGGCATGCCAAGAATCGTACGTGCCGCGACGATGTTCGCTGTGGGCATGACAGGGCCTCCCGGGCGGCCGGGGCACCCTGGCTAGCATTGAACTCATGCAGGACCCGCGCGACCTCTACGACGTCCGGACAGCACTCGAGACGGTGCCGACCGGACTGTATCTTGTTGCCGGTCTGACCGGGTTCGCCGACGCGGGCAATGCCGTCTCGCAGCTCAGCACCTACCTCACCGAGCGCCTCGACGCCGAGGAGATCGTGCGATTCGACGCGGACGCCCTGCTCGATTACCGCGCACGGCGACCGATCATCACGTTCGATCAGGACCACATCAGCGACTACCAGCCATCTCAGCTGAGCCTCTACCTGGTGCGTGACGAGGTCGGTCAGCAGTTCCTGCTGCTCACCGGCTACGAGCCCGACTTCCAGTGGGAGCGATTCAGCACCGCGGTGCTCGACCTGGTCTCGCTGCTGAAGGTGCGTTCCACGATCTGGGTGCACGCCATTCCGATGCCGGTTCCGCACACGCGGCCGATCGGGGTCACCGTCAGCGGTAACCGAGAGGGTCTCGCTGAGTCGATGTCGGTGTGGCGCCCGACGACACAAGCTCCCGCGACGGCGATGCACCTCATCGAGTACCGGCTGCAGGAGGTCGGAGCATCGACGGTGGGATTTGTTCTGCTCGTTCCGCACTATCTCGGGGACACCGAGTACCCGGCGGCGGCGGTGGCGGCGATCGAGAACATCAGCTCGGTGACGGGACTGATCTTCCCCACCGACAAGCTGCGGGAGGAAGACCGCGAGTTCATCGCCAACATCGACGAGCAGGTCTCCAGCAACCCGGAGCTCGAACGCCTCGTGGGAGCGCTCGAGCAGCGCCACGACACCTACATGCAGGACAGCCCGCTGAGGTCGCCGCTGACCCATGAAGACGGCGGTCTGCCCTCCGCCGACGAGATCGCGGCCGAGCTGGAGAACTTCCTCGCATACCGTCGCAAGGGCGACGACGACCAACAGGGCCACTGATCCCGAGTCTCCGGCCATCCGATCGCCCCGTACCGTAGGAGCGTGAACTCCGTACGCGCCTGGCTGGTCTTCGCGGTCGGCGTGTTCGGTTATCTCGTTGCCGTGATGCAGCGCACCACCATCGGTGTCGCGGGCGTCTCGGCGACGGAGCGGTTCCACTCGAACGCCTCGCTGCTCTCGACCCTCGCTGTGCTCCAGCTGGTGGTGTACGCCGCCATGCAGATCCCGGTCGGCGTGCTGATCGATCGCATCGGTCCACGCATCCTCATGATCACGGGCACCGCGCTGATGGCAGCCGGCCAGCTGGTTGTCGCGTTCTCCGACCTCCTCGGGGTGGCGGTCGCGGGCCGAGTGCTCGTCGGGGCTGGGGACGCGATGATCTTCACGTGCCTCATCAGGCTGGTGAACTCGTGGTTCAGCGGAAGGATCGTCCCCCAGCTCTCCCAGTGGGTCGGCAACATCGGGCAGCTCGGACAGGTGCTGTCAGCCGTGCCGTTCGCCTTTCTGCTGCACGAGTCGGGCTGGACTGTGGCGTTCGCCTCCGCCGCGGGAGTAGCGCTTGCGGCCTGTGCCGGGATCATCGCCGTCGTACGCAACAGCCCGGCCGGCGCCGAGGAGGGCAGACGGCACGCGTCGTGGCCGCAATCGCTGCGCCAACTCGGGGTCAGCATCGCCCGGCCAGGCACCCAGCTCGGGTTCTGGTCGCACTTCGTCACCCAGTCGTCGGGCACGGTGTTCGCCCTGATGTGGGGCTTTCCCTTCATGGTGTTCGCCCTCGGGTACACCCCTGCCGAAGCCTCGTGGATGCTCACGATCATCGTCGGGGCCGCACTCGTCATCGGACCCGTGCTGGGCATCCTGACGGCACGCTTCCCTCTGCGGAGAAGCAACATCGTTCTGACGATTGTCGCGGCGATGGCTGTGGTCTGGGGCCTTCTGCTGCTCTGGCCGGGTACTCCGCCCGTGTGGCTCGTCGTTCTGCTGCTGGTCGTGATCGGTGCCGGGGGACCGGGGTCGCTCATCGGGTTCGACTTCGCGCGCACGACGAATCCCCTTCATGCACTCGGCTCGGCGAACGGATTCGTGAACGTCGGCGGCTTCGCCGCGAGCTTCGTCATGATCTACCTGATCGGCGTGCTGCTCGACTGGCGAAGTCACCTCGCTTCGACGGGGCTCTACACACTCGACGGATTCAAGGTCGCCTTCGCCATCCAATACGTCATCGTCGGCATCGGCGTGCTCTTCCTGCTGTCGGCTCGTCGTCGAACTCGCAAGCGTCTTCTCGACGATGAGGGAATAGAAGTGGGGCCTTTGTGGGTTGCATTGGTTGCACGGTGGAACCGGGGCCGCAGCTGACAAGTGGCACTGAGTGGAGTGATACGCAAGCGGCGATGCGCGATCGGCGCCCGGGCCGTGTAATAATCGATGACTGGACCCGTTCATCTCCGTACCTTCACGGCGTGTTCGTCCGGCCTCACGAGGCCGGGTGGAAACGCAGTTCAAAGAGCCGGACTTGACATGGGTCCTCATAGTGTCCGAAAGCGACCCGAACCCTCGTCATCCGTACCGTTGCGCGTACTCATGACGCGAGGGCTGGAAGGTGTACTCCATGGCAACCAAAGCGGCTGAAGCCCGAAGCACCGTAGAGGAGCCCACGACGACCGTGGACAAGAAGTCCGCGACCTCGCGAAGCAGCGCGTCGAAGGCGACCGCTGCCAAGGCGAAGACTGCGAGCAAGGCGCCGGCGAAGACCGCGACGAAGGCGACGAGCAAGGCGTCTCCTTCGAAGGCGGCCACCAAGGCGTCGCCGTCGAAGGCTTCGAAGGCAGAAGACGACGACATCGACGACGAGCCGGAAGACCTCGAGGTCGAAGAGCTCGACGACGCCGCCGTTGAGGTGGTGGAAGAGGTCGCGGCGGGTTCCGACGACGCGAAGGCGTCCGCCGACTCCGACGCGGATGACTCGGAATCCGATGCGGCGAAGGCCGAAGTGCTCCCGACAGGAGCCATCGTGCTGCGCGCGGCCGACGAGGAAGACGATGTGCCGGTCTATTCGGCGCAGATCACCGGCGCGACCGCCGATCCGGTGAAGGACTACCTGAAGCAGATCGGAAAGGTCGCGCTGCTGAACGCGGCCGAAGAGGTCGAGCTCGCGATGCGGATCGAGGCCGGTCTGTTCGCCGAGGAGAAACTCGGCGCGATGACCGATCAGGAGAAGAGGTCGCAGCTGGGCCGCGATCTCGGTTGGGTCGCCCGTGACGGCCAGCGTGCCAAGAGCCACCTGCTGGGCGCGAACCTGCGCCTCGTGGTGTCGCTGGCGAAGCGCTACACAGGTCGTGGCATGCAGTTCCTCGACCTGATCCAGGAGGGAAACCT
>JBQCJQ010000126.1:0-3852 GCA_051952615.1 Humibacter sp. | reverse complement strand
TTCGGCTATCCGCGCGGCAAGATCGCCTGCGAGGACGAGATGGAGCTCGCGTACCGCAGCGGGCTCCCCGTGACGATCGCACGGCCCTTCCACACCTACGACGAGACGACGCTGCCGATCCTCACCGGCTCGACGGCGATCGAGCGGATGCGCGCCGGCCGTCCGGTCGTCGTGCACGGCGACGGCACCTCGCTGTGGACGCTCATGCACTCCTCAGACCTCGCGCGCGCCATGCTGCCGCTGCTCGGCAACCAGCACGCGGTGGGCGAGACCGTCAACATCGTGAGCGGCGACATCCTCACCTGGGACCAGATCCACCTCACCCTCGCCGCCGCGGCAGGCGTTCACCGGCCGACGCTGGTCCACCGCTCGAGCGAGTCGATCGCGAAGCACGTGCCCGGTCTCGCCGAGGTGCTGGAGCACGACTTCAGGCACTCCATGCTCTTCGACACGGCCAAGCTGCGTCAGCTGGTGCCGGGCTTCGCACCGCGGGTCTCCTTCTCGGAGGGGGCTCGGCAGATCCTGCGGCACTACGACGCGACCGGCCCGCACCAGGTCGATGCCGAGCTGGATGCCGCGTTCGACGCGATGATCGCGGACGCGTAGGACCGCGCGGAGCCGCGATGAAGGGCTCGCCGCCGGATCGCTGGGCTCGGCGCGCGAATGTCCCTGTGAACCATGGTCCAGGTGGTAAGAAAGAGGCATGTCATCGGTAGACACGGGGTTCTCGCTGTGACGGACACCGGCGAGAAGGCGCCCGCGATCAGGCCGGACTACCCGGAGCCGCTGTGGATCCAGGCGGTCAACCTCATCCTCGACGAGATCAACAGCGGGGTGCTCAAGCCTGGCATGCGGCTTCCACCGGAGCGCGAGCTCTGCGGGCAGCTGAACATCTCCCGGGTCACCCTGCGCAAGGCGCTCGGCAAGCTGGTGGATGACGGCGTGCTGAGCGCCTCTCACGGGCGGGGTTGGTACGTCGCCCAGGCGCCGGTGAACAAGGAGTGGCCGAACAGCCTGGAGTCCTTCAGCGAGACCGCGACACGCATGGGCCTCGTGCCCTCGTCGACGGTGCTGCGCGCCGAGAGCAAGCCCGCAAGCCTCGACGAGGCGGAGGAGCTCTCGATCGCGCCCGGAACGCCGCTCTTCCACCTCGAGCGCATCCGTCGGCTGAACGACGTGCCGATCGCCCTCGACGTGACGCGGCTCCCGCTGAGCGTCGCGCCCGGTGTCGCCGATGCCGACTTCGCTGTCGACTCCCTGTACGAGCAGCTCGGTGCGGCCGGCGTCGAGCCGCTGCGCGCCGACGCCACGATCGAGGCGAAGGGCGCGGATGCCACCCTGGCCGCCGAGCTCGACATCGACCTCGGCGCGCCCGTTCTGGTGATGCGCCAGATGGTGGTCAACACCGTCGACCGGCCGATCTTCGTCTCCACCATCACCTACGCGGGCGACAGGTACCGGCTGCGCACGTACTTCGCGCGCTCGCCGCACTGACGGCATCCACTCGCCATAGAGCGATCACACCCCGGCCGAGCGGTCACACCCCGACGGCGTCGAGCAGCCTCGACACCGACTCGTCGTCCTGCCAGGACCGTGCCCAGTGCCGCTCCGCCGGCCACGTGGTGATGTCGGGGTCCGTCGCGTCGACCGTGACCTCCGGGTGCGCCAGGTACCTCTCCGGGTCGACCACGAACGGTGCCGATTTCGGATCGGGTGCCGCACGCACCAGCAGCTGCGTGTAGGGATGGATCGGATTCATGATCACGTCGTCGCTGAGGCCGCGTTCCACGACTCGTCCGGTGCGCATCACCACGATCTGCGAGGAGAAGTGCCTGGCGGTCGCCAGGTCGTGCGTGATGTAGAGCACGGCGAGGTTGCGATCCCGCTTGAGGTCGTCGAGCAGCTGCAGGATCTCGAGGCGGATCGACACGTCGAGCATCGAGACCGGCTCGTCGGCGATGAGCACCTCTGGCCGTGGCGCGAGCGCTCGAGCGATGGCTACGCGCTGCCGCTGTCCGCCGGAGAGCTCGTGCGGGTACTTGTCGAGGAAGCCCCTCGTGAGGTTCACGGTGTCCATCAGCCGAACGAGTTCGCGCTCCAGCTCGCGACTCGTGTGCACGACGTCGTGGATTCGGAGGGGACGGGAGAGCTGGTGCCTGATCGGCAGGGCGGGGTTGAGCGACGAGAACGGGTCCTGGAACACCATCTGCACGCGAGACCGATAGGCCTTGGTGGCGGCCTTGCCCTTGGCAGGTGCAGCGCCGTCGAGCAGGATGCCGCCCGAGGTGGGTTCGACCAGCCTGATCAGCATCTTCGCCATGGTCGACTTGCCGCTTCCGCTCTCACCGACGAGCGCGACGGTTTCGCCGGGCTTCACGATGAGCGAGACGTTGTCGACCGCGCGCAACTGCGAGGAGCGCAATCCGGTGCCCCTGACGGTGTATTCCTTGCTGAGCCTCACGGCCTCGAGCGTCGTCATGCTGACGCTGCTCCCTTCTGGGCGACGTAGCGGGTTCCTGTCACGGGCGCGGCACCGCGAAGGCTCGGGAACGAGCGAAGCAGATGCTGCGTGTAGTCGTGCTGCGGATCGGCGAGAAGCCGGTCGGGCACGCCCTCCTCGACCAGCTCTCCGGCCAGCATGACGCCGACGCGGTCGCTGATCTCGAGGAGCAGTCCGAGGTCGTGCGTGATGAACAGCACGGCGAACCCGAACTCGCGGCGCAGCCGGTTGATCTCCTCGATGATGTTCCTCTGCACCACGACGTCCAGCGCCGTGGTCGGCTCGTCCATCACGATGAGCCTCGGGCGCAGCGCGAGCGCCATCGCGATCATCACGCGCTGACGCATGCCCCCGGAGAGCTCGTGCGGGTAGCTGTTCAGACGGCGCTCGTCGATTCCGACGGTGCGCAACAGCTCGGCGGCGCGGGCCGTCCGCTCGCGGCGGCTCAGTCGCACGCCGTGGTCGACGAAGATGTCCGCGATCTGCGAGCGCACGGTGTGCACCGGGTTGAGGGCGTTCATCGCGCCCTGGAACACCATCGAGATCTCGCTCCACCTGAAGGCACGGAGCGATGCGCCGTCGAGTCCGAGCACGTCGGTCTCCGAGCCGTCGGCGTTGCGCCAGAGGATCGAACCGCCTGCGATCGTCGCGGTCGGCTGCAGCAGCCGGGTGATCGCGTACGCGAGCGTGGACTTGCCGCATCCGCTCTCTCCCGCGAGGCCGAAGATCTCGCCGGGGTCGATGTGCAGCGAGACGGACTTCACCGCGCGAACGGTGGTCGCCGCCTGGTACTCGACGCTCAGGTCGCGGATGCTCAGCAGGGGCTCGGTCATCGTGTGGCCTTCCGTCGGGCATCCCGCTTCGCACGCTTGGCAACGGCCAGGGTGCGGAGGTGCGGGTTGATGCGTTCGTCGATGCTGAAGTTGATCAGGCCGAGGGCGGCGCCCAGTATCGCGATGCACAGTCCGGGCGGCACGAACCACCACCACGCGCCGAGGGTGATCGCCTGGGCGTTCTGTGCGAAGAACAGGATGCTGCCCCACGACTTGCCACCCGGGGCACCGAGCCCCAGGAACGACAGTCCCGCCTCGGCGAGGATGGCGCCGAGCGCTCCGAAGACGAACTGTGACGCGATGATCGGCATCAGGTTGGGCAAAATCTCGCGCAGCATGATGCGCCACGTCGACTCGCTGGCCACGCGTGCTGCGTCGACGTAGTCGCGGGAGCGCACAGAGAGCGTCTGGGCTCTCAACACGCGTGCTGCACCCGGCCAGCTGACGATCGCGATCACGAAGGCGATCACGATGATGCTGCGGGACTGCACGTAGTCGGTCACGATGATGAGCAGCGGA
>JBQCJQ010000125.1:0-2603 GCA_051952615.1 Humibacter sp. | reverse complement strand
GGGGGCCACTGCTGATTTTTTGATCCCCCTCCGGGGTCCCTTTTCGGGCCACGGGTGGTTGTGGTGTTCGCTAATGGCGCGCTCCTCAACCTGCGGAGTCGACGGCCGAGCTAGTCGGCGAGCGCTGCCGCCTGTGGGGCGCCAACGGACGGTGCGTCCTCGGCCTGCGCGGGCGGGGTGCGCACGAAGCACGCCGCCACGATGCCTCCGAGCGAGATGATCGCGCCCACCAGGAACGCGAGCGCGACACCGGACGCCGTGGCATCCTGCTGGGTCTCTCCGGCTGCCACCAGCCCGGCGCTGCGCACCGACAGCACCGCGACGAACAGTGCCGTGCCGGCGGCTCCCGCGACCTGCTGCACCGTGCCGATGATCGCGCTTCCGTGCGAGTAGTAGCGCTCCGGCACGGCGCCGAGACCCGCGGTGAACAGCGGGGTGAACAGGAACGCCAGGCCGACGCTGAGCGTGATGTGAGCGCCGAGCAGGTACCAGGGCGAGGTGTTCGGTCCGATCAGGGTGAGCATCCAGAGCGCCGCGCTCATCACGACGGCACCCGGAACGATGAGAACCCTGGCGCCGACCCTGTCGTACAGCCTTCCGACGAACGGCGCGAGCAGGCCCATGATGAGGCCGCCCGGCAGCAGGATCAGGCCGATGAACAACGGGTCGAGGCCGAGCACCTGCTGCATGTAGAGCGGCAGCAGGATCACCGTGCCCAGCAGCGCCGCCATGCTGATGGCCATCAGCACGATCGACACCGCGAAGGTCGACGACCCGAAGGTGCGCAGATCGAGCAGGGCGCGGTCGTGACGGGCGAGGCTCAGCTGCCTGATGACGAACAGCACGAGGGCGATGCCGCCGACCACGAAGGCGAGCGTCATCGAGAGTGCCGAGGTCGAGGCATCCGCACCGCCTCCTGCGCCGCCGATCTGGCTGAGCCCGTAGACGAGGCCGCCGAACCCGAAGACCGAGAGCACGACGGAGAGCACGTCGATGGGCACCTGTCGCGGCGTCGACACGTTGCGCACCTTGAAGGCCCCGATGACCAGCATGAGCAGCGAGATCGGCAGCACGAACCAGAAGATCCACCGCCACGTCAGGGCGCTGAGGATGATGCCGGCGATGGTCGGGCCGACGGCCGGTGCCACCGAGATGACGATCGAGACGTTGCCCATCGTCCTGCCCCGTTTACCCGGCGCGACGACGGTCATGATGGTCGTCATCAAGAGCGGCATCATGATGGCCGTTCCGGACGCCTGCACCACGCGTGCGGCGAGCAGCACTCCGAACGTCGGTGCGATCGCCGCGATCAGCGTGCCCGTGCTGAACAGGCTCATGGCCGCGATGAACATGGCGCGAGTGCTGAACCTCTGCAGCAGGATGCCCGTGATCGGGATGACCACCGCGAGCGTCAGCATGAACGCCGTGGTCAGCCATTGTCCGGCCCTGGCGTCGACGTGGAAATCGGCCATGATGTCGGTGATCGCCACCGACATGATGGTCTCGTTGAGGATGACGACGAACGTCGCGACGAGGAGGAGCCACAGCACGCGAGAATCTCGCTGAGCTGCGGCGGGATCGTGGTCGGCTGCGGTGGAATCGTGGGTGTCTGCGGTGGCCGGATGTGCGGTCATCGGGCCAGCGTAGCGAGCGGGTACGACACTCGGGTGTCGCTAGCCTTGACACATGCGTGAACCGAGATGGCGTGACAGCGGTCAAGACCCCGACTACCGGTTCTCGCTGGCGAACGAACGCACATTTCTGGCCTGGATCCGCACCGCTCTCGCCATTCTCGCGGGGGCGGTGCTGCTCGAGGAGTTCAGCTCGCACATCGGTCCGCACTGGGTGACGGTGGTGCTCGCCGTGGTGCTCGGCGCGCTCTCGGCGGTGCTCGCGGTGATCGCCTACGTGAGGTGGCGCGCCAACGAGATCGCGATGCGCGAGGGACGCAGGCTGCCGCTCACGGTCGCGATTCCGCTCATCGCCGCCGTCGTGCTCGCCGTCGCGGCGATCCTCACGGTGCTGCTGGTGATCTACGGGCGATGAGCGAGTCGTCGTCGCGGGACCCCGGCCTGCAGGGAGAGCGCACGACCCTGTCGTGGTCGCGCACGTGCCTCGCGCTGGCTGTGAACGGGCTGCTCGCACTGCGCAACGGGTGGGTGTCCGGCACGGTGACGCTCACGGTGACCGGCATCGTGCTGCTGCTCATCTCGGCGGCGTTCGTCATCTACGGCAATCTGCGCGGCAGGGCGATCTCCGGTCACGGACGCCACCACGACAAGGAGCCGGTCGCCGCGCCGGCCGTGCCACTCGGGCTGCTCGCCCTCACCACCCTCGAGGCCTGCGGCACGGGGATCGCGTCGGTGCTCGTGACGGCGTAGCTACGCGGCGCCGTCGAACATCGAGGTCACGGAGCCGTCCTCGAACACCTCGTGGATCGCGCGCGCCAGCAGCGGGGCGATCGGCAGGATCGTGAGACCGGGGAACCGCTTCTCGGCCGGAATCGGAACGGTGTCGGTGACGACGACCTCGTCGACCGACTCGTCCTGCAACCGCTCGACGGCGGGGTCGCTGAAGATGGCGTGCGTCGCCGCGACGATGAC
>JBQCJQ010000124.1:0-2976 GCA_051952615.1 Humibacter sp. | reverse complement strand
GTAGGGGCTATCCACCACGACGTCGACGGCTCCCGGCGCGTGCGGGGGCGTGTTGACGGTGATCGACGTGTCGCTGTTCACCACGAAGCTGCCGCCCGCGGTGCCGTCGAACGTCACACCGGTCGCGTTCGTGAATCCGCTACCGGTGATCGTCACCGTCGTGCCACCGGTCTCCGGTCCACTCGACGGGCTGATCGACGCGATGGATGCCGGCGGCACGAAGGTGAACGTGCCAGGACCGGACGTTCCTCCGGGGCCGCTCACTGTGACATCCACTGCACCCGCGGCATGGGCCGGGGTGATCGCCGTGATCTGGGTGTCGCTGTTCACGGTGAACGAGGTGGCTGCCGTCGTGCCGAACGTCACACCCGTCGCGCCCGCGAACCCGGTACCCGTGATCACCACGGAGGTGCCACCGGCTGTCGGGCCCTGAACGGGAGCGAGCGATTGGATGACGGGCGCTGGCACGTACTGGTAGGCGCCAGGTGCGGTGCCTGTTCCGCAGGTGCCGGCTCCGACGACGCTCACGTCGACAGTGCCTGTGCCTGCCGGTGCGACGGCGGTGATCTCGGTGTCACTCGTGACGGTGAAGCTCGTCGCGGGCGTGGTGCCGAAGAGCACCTGGGTCGCGCCCGTGAAGCACTGGCCGGTGATCGTGACGGAGGTGCCGCCCGCCTCAGGGCCACTACCCGGGTTCACAGTGTCGATTTGGGTGACCGGGTCGAACGTGAACGTGCCGGGTGCCGACGGCCCCTGCGGGCTGTCGATCGTGACCTGTGCCGCTCCCGGGTCGTGCACCGGAGTCGTCACCGTGATCTGCGTGTCGCTGTCGACCGTGAAGTTCGTGCCGGGAACCCCGTCGAACGTCACGGCGGTCGCTCCGGTGAAGCTCGTGCCGGTGATCGTCACGACGGTGCCGCCGGTCTGCGGACCGTGATCGGGGCTCAGCGACGTGATCGCCGGAGCGTCCGGTGCGACATAGGTGTAGGCGTTGGGCAGGGATGCCGTGCCGCAGCCCGTCGTGTCGACCTCGACGCTCACCACTCCGGTTCCTGCCGGTGCCACCGCGGTGATCTGCGTGTCGCTGTCGACGGTGAAGCTCGTTGCCGGAGTGGCGCCGAACAACACTGCAGACGCGGTCGTGAAGCACTGGCCTGTGATCGTGACGGATGTCCCGCCCGCCTCAGGTCCGGAGCTCGGCGAGACCCCCGTGACCGCCGCCACCGGATCGAAGGTGTAGGTCTGCGGGTCGGAATTGCGCAGCGGGTCGGTCACCACGACATCCACGGGTCCCGGGGCATGCGCCGGGGTCACCACCGTGATCTCGGTGTTGCTCACCTGTACGAAAGACGTGCCGGGGATGCCGTCGAAGGTGACGCCCGTCGCGTTGCCGAAGCCGGTGCCGTCGATCGTCACGGTCGTGCCACCGGTCTGCGGGCCATGGTTCGGGGTGAGGGACGAGATGACCGGTGTCGGCACGTAGTCATAGGCGCCCGGATCGGTTCCCGTTCCGCAGCTGCCCGCTCCGACGACGGTCACGTCAACCGTGCCCGTTCCGGCGGGGGCCACCGCCGTGATCTGCGTGTCGCTGTTGACCGTGAAGCTCGTGGCCGGCGTGCTGCCGAACAGCACTCCGGTGGCTCCCGTGAAGCACTGGCCTGTGATGGTCACCGTCGTTCCGCCCAGCTCGGGACCCTGCCCCGGGGTCACCCCTGTCACCTGCGTGACTGGAGTGTAGGTGTAGGTGACGGGAGTCGAGTTACCGCCGACACCCTGCACGACCACGTCGACCGGGCCAGGAGCGTGCACCGGGGTCGTGACCTGGATCTCGGTATCGCTCACCACGGTGACGTTGGTGCCTGCGACGCCGTCGAACGTCACGCCGGATGCTCCGGTGAAGCCGTTGCCCGTGATGGTCACCACGGTGCCACCGGTCTGCGGCCCGCTGGTCGGAGCGATGCTCGTCACCGCCGGCACCGGGTCGAAGGTGAACGTCTGCGGCGCGGAGTCGCCCGCGGGCGTCGAGACGACCACGTCGACGGCTCCGGGCGCGTGCACCGGGGAGACCACGGTGAGCTCGGTGTCACTGACGATCTGCAGGTTCGTGCCGTCGACACCGCCGAAGGTCACCGCCGTCGCTCCGGTGAAGCCGGAACCGTCGATGGTCACCGTCGTGCCGCCGGTCTGCGGCCCGTGGTTCGGGTTGAGCGAGGAGATCACCGGAGCGGGCACGTAGGTGAAGGCGCCCGGGTCGGTTGCCGTTCCGCAGGTCGCGCTCCCGACCACCGTCACGTCGACCACACCGGTTCCCGCCGGTGCGACTGCGGTGATCTGGCCGTCGCTGTTGACCGTGAAGCTGGCAGCTGGTGTGCTGCCGAAGAGCACCTGTGTCGCGCCCGTGAAGCAGTGTCCCGAGATGGTCACGGACGTGCCGCCGGCCTCCGGACCCGTCGCCGGGTTGATGCCGTCGATCGTCGTCACCGGGGTGTACGTGAAGGTCGCGGGCGCCGAGTCGGCGTTCGGAGTGTGCACGACGACATCCACGGCGCCCGGAGCGTGCGGAGGCGAGGTGACGATGATCTCCGTGTCGCTCACGACGTCGAGAGCCGTGCCGTCGACACCGTCGAAGGTGACGCTGGTCGCGCCGGTGAAACCGGTGCCGCTGATCGTGACCGGGGTGCCGCCGGTCTCGGGACCGGTCGTCGGGGCGATGCCGCTGATGACGGGCACGGGGTCGAAGGTGAACGTGGCCGGGCCCGAGTTGCCGGTCGGCGAGTCGACCACGACCTGCGCTGCCCCTGGAGCGTGCGCCGGGGTCGTCACCGTGATGTGGCTGTCGTCGACCACGGTGAAGTTGGTGCCCGGAGTGCCGTCGAAGGTCACGCCCGTGGCATCCGTGAAGCCGGTGCCCGTGATGGTGACCACCGTGCCGCCGGTCTGCGGTCCGTGATCGGGAACGAGGCTGGAGATGCTCGC
>JBQCJQ010000123.1:0-5936 GCA_051952615.1 Humibacter sp. | reverse complement strand
GCGGACGGCAAGATCGTGCTCCCCGGCGTGATCGACGCGCACGTGCACGTTCGCACCTGGACCGACCACGCGGACGAGCTGATCGACAGCCACCGTTCCGCGGCGTTCGGCGGAGTGACGACCGCGATCACGCAGATCCGTGCCGCCGCGCACATGTCGCCCGGCGAGGCGATCCGGACCTTCATCGAGGAGGGAGAGCGGGACTCGGTCATCGACTTCGGGCTGCACACCATCCTGCGGCCGGAGCACGACTACGAGTCGGCGATCCCCGAGGTGGCCTCGCTGGGCAGCCCCTCCGTCAAGTTCTTCATGTCGTACAAGGACAACGGCATCATGACGCCGGACTCCCGCCTGCTGCGCGGGTTCGAGGTCGCGCGCGACAACGGTGCGCTGACCATGGTGCACGCCGAGGACGGCGAGCTCATCGCCCGTCTCATCGAGGACTCGCGCGCGGCGGGCAAGGTGCGCATCGAGGACTTCCTGCCCGCCGAGCCGGCCTCGTCCGAAGACCTCGGCACCGTCAAGGCGCTGACGTATGCGGCCGCGATCGGCAATCCGTTGTACATCCTGCACATGACGACAGCGGGAGCGGCACGCGCGCTGCGCGAGGCGCAGCAGGCCGGTCAGCGCGCGTGGGGCGAGTCGTGCCCCAAGTATCTGCTGCTGACCAACGACGACCTGATCGAGAAGGGGCCGCTGGCGAAGGTCGGCCCGCCGTTGCGGACGACCGGCGACAACGACGCGCTCTGGGATGCCATCGGCGACGGCGTGATCTCGGTGATCGCCAGCGACCACGCTCCGCGCGTGCGCGAGAGCCTGACGACGACGAACGACATCTTCGACGAACCGTACGGTGCGCCGGGTACCGAGACGATGCTGCCGGTCATCTACGACGAGATGGTCGTGCGCCGCGGCCGGTCGCTGACCGAACTGGCGCAGGTGCTGGCGGCTCACCCCGCGAGGATCTACGGCCTGTACCCGCGCAAGGGAGTGCTCGCCGTCGGCTCGGACGCCGACGTGGTCATCCTCGATCCGAACCGCCCGACCACGATCCGTGCGCGTGACCTGCACTCGACCGCGACGTACAGCCTCTACGAGGACCGCACGGTCGCCGCGTGGCCGACTCACACCTTCGTGCGCGGTCACGCGGTGCTCGCCGACGGCGCTCTGCAGCAAGAGCCCGGCTTCGGCGGCTACCTGCCGCGACGCGCGGAAGACCTCCTGCAACTGGAACCGGGTGCGTCAGCACTGTGACCGACGCGCTCTGGCGGCTCTCCGCACGTGAACAGGCTCGCGGCATCGCCGCCGGTCAGTGGACGGCCGAGGAGCTCACCGGATCGGTGCTCGAACGGGTCGGCGAGGTGGATGCCGCGCTCAATGCCGTCTGCACGTTGAACGACCACGCGCTCGACCAGGCTCGGGCGGCTGACGAGGCCGTCAGGCGAGGAGTTCCGCTCGGCCCGCTGCACGGCGTGCCGTTCACCGTCAAGGACCTCATTCCGACCGAAGGCATCCGCACGACGCTCGGCAGCCTCGCGCATCGCGACTGGGTGCCCGACCACGACGAACTCGCGGTCGCTCGGCTGCGTTCCGCCGGAGCCGTCGTGCTCGGCAAGACCAACGCACGCGAGCTGGGTTACGGCGTCGTCACCGATAACGCCGTGTTCGGCGCCACCCGCAACCCGTGGGACGCCAGGATGACCGCCACAGGCTCGTCCGGCGGCGCGGCCGCGGCCGTCTCCGCAGGCATGGGGTCCATCGGGCTCGGCAGCGACGGGGGCGGCTCCCTTCGAGTGCCGGCGGCGGCCTGCGGCGTCTTCGCCATCAAGCCGACGTTCGGCGTCGTGCCGCTCTACCCGTCGTGCCGCGTTCCGCTGCGGATCGGGCTGGACTCGTGGGAGAGCCTGGAGTGCATCGGCCCGATCACCCGCACCGCCGACGATGCCGCGCTCGCGCTCGCCGTCATCGCGGGCTTCGACGATCGCGACCGGCACGCGGCCTCCGACTGCAGTTCGCGCTTCCGTGCGCCCGACCCGTCGAGGGCTCGCCGGCTGCGGGTCGTGTTCAGCCCCGACCTCGGCATCGCGGAGGTCGCCCCCGCGGTCCGCAACGTCGTCGAAGACGCGGTGGCCAGGCTCGCGTCGGCACTCGACTGGGAGGTCACCGTCGGCGCTCCGGGCCTTGCGCCGCTGCGCGAACTGCGGGAGACGTTCCAGGCCACCGTGGCGATGGACACCGACCGGGCCGCGCTGCGCCACCTCGCCGGCCGGTACGAGGTCTCGCCCGACATCCGCGAGCTGGTCGATCGGGAGTGGACAACGACGGACTTCGACCGTGCCCGCGTCGCTCGTCGTCGGGTGCACGACGCGTTCCGCGCCGCGATGGATTCGATGGACCTGCTGATCACCCCGACCACGGCGACGACGGCGTTCCCGCTCGGCCAGCGCTTCCCGGCGGACGGCGCAGCGGGCATCCGCGACGGCAGGCAGTGGTCGCCGTTCGCGTTCCTCGCCAATCTGACCGGGCAGCCTGCGGTGAGCATCCCTGCCGGACTCGCGGCATCCGGCCTGCCGGTCGGCCTGCAGGCGATCGGACGCCGGTTCGACGACATGCTGCTGCTCGACGTGGCCGCGGCCGCCGAGGAGATCATCGGCACGCAGGTGCCGTGGGAGGAAGAGTCATGAGGGTCGCGGAGCTGCACGACACCCAGCTGGATGCGGCGCGGGCGGCCAGGGAGGCCTCGCGGATCGGAGCGGCGGATGCCCGGTCGTGGCTGCTGCTATCGGCCCTGGCCGTCGAGCGGTTCGACGCCGCGCAGCTGTCACGGGCCGATCAGGTCATTCTCGACCTCGAGGACGCGGTGGACGCCTCGCTGAAGGACACCGCCCGGAGCAGCGTGATCCACTGGCTGGAGGGAGGCGGCAGCGCGTGGGTACGGATCAACGACCGCGTCTCGCCGCACTGGGCCGACGACATGGCCGCGCTGACCCGTGCGCCGGGCCTTCACGGAGTCGTGCTCGCCAAGGCCGAGGCCGCCGAGCAGGTCACGGACACCTTCCAACGACTCGGTGGGACCGTGCCCGTGATCGCGTTGATCGAGTCGGCGCTCGGCATGGAGGAGGCCGCCGCGATTGCCCGCGCGGCGGGTACGGCCCGACTCGCGTTCGGCAGCGGCGACTACCGCAGGGACACCGGCGCGTCCAACGACGACCTGGCGATGGCCTACCCGAGGTCACGTCTCGTCGTCGCGAGCCGGCTCGGCGGCCTGCCAGGCGCGATCGACGGCCCGACCGTCGCCACAACGCACGCCGTGCTTCGGGAGCAGAGCGGGGTGACGGTGGCGATGGGGATGACCGGCAAGCTGTGCCTCGACCTGGAGCAGCCCGACGTGGTCAACGAGTGCCTCAGCCCGAGCCCGGCCGACGTGCGGTGGGCGCTGGACTTCCTCGACGCGTTCGAGGCGGGCGGGCGCATCATCCGCGACGGGAGCGACAAGCCGCGGCTCGCCCGAGCAGAGCTGATCAGGACGCGCGCCGAACGGTTCGGCTTCCTGCCGTCGTGAGCGCCGTACGGAGTCGGCGGTCGGCCTCCTGGCCGCCGGTGAGCGTCAGGCCTGTTGAGGCGGGAAATAGTGTGACTCGGTTGGGGGCTCGGCGACCCTGCTGAGGGCTGCGCCGATGATCTCGCGGTCGCGCCCGGTCAGCCGCTCGGTGTTCTGCCTGCGGAACTCGCCCCATGAGGGCACGACGAAGCTCTCCCGGTACCGGTCGGGGTGATCGCCGTCGCAGTAGAGGCGCCAACGGGATGCCCCGGTGCGCTGCCTGCTCTTGTGCACACCCCGCATCGCGCTCTCGAACGCCGCCCGGTTCGCGCGCGTCACGGTGTAGTCGATCATGATCGTGACCGGTCCGTCGGTGGGCTTCGGGTCGAAGACGAGCGTGGGGGTCGGCCACGTGAAGTCGATGGTGCGATCGATCTGCCCGGTGTTGCGGTGAAGTGGGAGCAGTGTGACGCTTACCGCGACGAGGACCAGGGCGATGGCAGCGATGGTCAGGCTCACCGGTGTGGTGAGCACGTTGCCGAGCCAGCCCCAGACGACGGATCCGAGCGCCTGAGCACCCATGAAGATGAGGAGATATACGGCGACGCCCCTCGACCGCACCCATTGCGGCAGCGTCAGCTGCAAGGCGGCGTTCAGAACGGTCAGCGTGCCGATCCACGCGACGCCGGCGAGTATGAGGAGCAGGACGGTCGGCGTCAGCGGCAACCAGGCTGCTGCAGCGGTTCCGAGGGCGAAGAGTGCGGCGCTGGTGCCGAGGACGACGTTGTCAGACACGACTCGTCTGGCGAGCGGCAGAAGGAAGACGCCGGCGACAGCACCGACTCCGAGCGCGCCGAGCAGCAGACCGTAGCCGGCGGACTGCAGGTGCAGACGCTCGGCGGTGAGCGGCAGCAGAGCCCAGAGCGCACTTGCGGGGAGGGCGAAGAGTGCCGAGCGCAGCAGGATCCGTCTGATCAGGCCGGCCGAGGCGACGTAGCGCACGCCGGCGCGCAGGGCATCCCAGAAGAACTCGCGGTTCTCCAGTCCGGCTTGGGGTGGGCGACGCCAACGCCACACCGCGAAAGCCGCGACCGCGAACGACAGCCCGTTTATGGCGAACACGACCGCCGGACCGGCGAGGGACACGAGGATGCCCGCAAGTGCCGGCCCGATCGCGCGCGCACCGTTCACGGTGACACTCCCGAGTCCACTCGCGGCGGAGATCTGTTCCCGAGGAACGAGCTCGGGCTGGATGGCCTGCCACGCCGGTGAGGTCAGCGAAGCGACCGAGCCGAGCACGAAGGTGAACGCGAGCAGGACCCACGGACTCAGCGCATCCGCGACGGTGACGACCGTGAGCACGGCGGCGATCAGGGCGCTGACCAGGGACAGGATCATGATCAGCTTGCGACGATCGAGCACATCGGCGAGCACTCCAGCGGGGAGCGCGAAGATCAGTGAGGGCGCAAGGGTTGCCGTCTGCACGAGGGCGATCAGCAGGGCTCCCGCATGGGCGTCGACCAGGAACCACTGAGCACCGACCGACTGCATCCAGGTTCCGATGTTGCTGCCGAGCTGCACGAGCCACAGGGTTCGGAACGTGCCGTTGGCCAGAGGCGCCCACGCCGATTGTCGGGACGTGACACTGCCGCTCATGCAGGCCGCCTCAGCCCTTCCGCAGCTCCTGAGCGAGCATCACGAGGATGCCGCTCGGGCCGCGCAGGTAGGTCAGCTTGTAGAGGTCCTTGTAGGTGGCGACGCCGCGGAGAGGGTGACATCCATGCCTTGCCGCGATCTCGAGTGCCTCGTCGATGTCGTCCACCGAGAAGGCGATGCGGTGCATGCCGATCTCGTTCGCGAGCGTCGGATGCGTCTCGATGGCCTCGGGGTGGATGTATTCGAAGAGCTCGATCCGACCGTGGCCGTCCGGCGTCTGGAGCATCGCGATGTTGGCGTGGTTGCCGTCGAGGCCGACGGCGGTGTCCGTCCACTCGCCGCTGACCGTGTCGCGGCCGACGACCGTGAGGCCCAGGTCGGTGAAGAAGGAGATCGTCTCCTCGAGATCGCGCACGGCGATGCCGACGTTCTCGAACGTGATGCCCATGCGCGGCATGCTACCGACCGCCACCCCCGCGCATAACTCCTGCAATTACGGCGGCCAGGCCTCCGAGACCCGCGAAGACACGGCGATTCGGTCCCGACACCCCTGCGAATTGCAGGAGTTATGCACGGCGCGGGGGAGCGCCCGGCGGTTCGTCTACTCCTTGTTGCGGGTCTCGGTTCCTGGGGCTCCGGGGAACAGGCGACGCGAGGCGTCTTCTTCGCCGTGATGGCGCTCTTCGTCCTGATCGGGGTCATCGGCGTTGCCTTCGAGGCCCTCGATGATGCCGTTCGT
>JBQCJQ010000122.1:0-3317 GCA_051952615.1 Humibacter sp. | reverse complement strand
TCCTCGCGTCCTTTCCGTTCACGGTGACCTTCACCCCGAGGCTCGTCGCGAGCTTCACGAACTCCGCAGCGGGGCGGGCGTGAAGCCCGTCCGGGTTCACCAGGGTCGCGGTGCGCACGTAGCCGTCGGACGCTTCGGTCGAGACCGCAGGAGCACCCGACGGCGATTCGTCCGACGGCGCAGAGACCCGCGCACGGGATGCCTCTGCCACTTCGTCGAGGCTCCCTCCGGTCTGCGCACGCACGCTGGCTGTGACCGCGCCCTCCACCAGCGGGCCGTCGGAGATTCTCACCGAGGCGGCCCAATCGCCGCCCAGAAGTTCGAGGGCTGTCTCTGCGGAGAGCACGGCAGACCCGAGGTCGGTGAGCACGACGACACCCGCTCCCCTGTTCGCGGCGCGGATCGCGCCCATAACACACTCCACGTCCGTGCCGACACCGCCGAGGGCCGTGCCACCCGCCGCCTCGATCACCACGTCGGGGCTCATCTGCTGCACGACCTCGACGACGCCCCTCGCGATGAGGTCGCTGTGCGACACAACGACGAGAGAGACCAACCCGCCCTCAGCTCCCGCGTTCACTTCGCCGCTTCCGCTGCCGCGCGCAGGATGACCGCTGTCGACACGGCTCCTGGGTCGCGGTGCCCCACCGCTCGCTCTCCCAAGTAGCTCGCGCGTCCCTTGTGAGGCACCAGCGCATCCGTCCCCTCGGCACCGGACTCCGCTCCCTCGGCAGCGGCGGAGAGCACCTCGGCGCCGGATCGGCCCTCGGCGACGGCTCCTCGAGCGCCGGCAACGGCCGCGGACCAGGCATCCACCATCGTCTTGTCCCCGGGCACGGCGTGACCGCGGTCTTCGAGGCCGCCCGTCGCCGCTTCGAGCAGTGCGAGCACGTGCGCAGCGTCGACCTCGTTCTCACCGGCGATCGCATCGGAGGCACGCAGCAACGCGGTGCCATAGAGCGGTCCGGCAGCGCCTCCCACCGACGAGATCAGTCTCATCGCCGCGACGCGAAGCACGTCGGATGGCACCGCGTCGGCCGGCAGCTCGTGCACCGCATCGCGCACGGCGGCGAATCCGCGATTCATGTTCTCGCCGTGGTCACCGTCGCCAATGGCCCGGTCGAGGTCGTTCAGCGAAGGAGCGTTGTCCGCGATCGCTTCCGCGGCTGCGTTCATCCAGGCGAGCGCCCATGCCGTGTCCAGTGTCATCCGGTCCTCATCTCCCCCAGCGCAGTGTGGCGGTCCGCACTGGTGCATCCCACAGTTCGAGAAGGTCGTCGTCGACGGTGAGCAGCGTCACCGAGAAGCCCGCCATGTCGAGCGCGGTCACGTACGACCCGACGAGCGAGCGTGCGACCTCCACTCCGATCGCGTCGAGCCGTTCGGCGACTCGACGGTAGACGACGTAGAGCTCGCCGATCGGGGTCGCGCCCATGCCGTTGACCAGCACGATGACGCGTTCGCCTGCCACGCGCGGGAGGTCGTCGAGAACGGCATCCAGAACCGCGTCGATGAGCTCGTCCGCCGGAGCCATCGTGATCCTGGCGCGTCCGCGCTCGCCGTGGATCCCGATGCCGAACTCGGCTTCGTCGTCATCCAGTTCGAAGCTCCGCATGCCGGAGTGCGGCACGGTCGGCGGTGCGATGGCCATGCCCATGGAGCGCACGGATGCCGTCAGTCGCGTCGCGAGACCGGCCAGGGCGTCGAGATCGTCGCCGCGTTCCGCCGCAGCCCCGACGATCTTCTCGATCAGCACGGTTCCCGCTACACCCCTGCGCCCGGCGGTGAACTCGGAGTTCTGCACGGCGACGTCGTCGTCGATCACGACCATGCGGACCCGTACGCCTTCTGCCTCGGCGAACTCCGCAGCGGTCTCGAAGTTGAGCACGTCGCCGGTGTAGTTCTTCACGAGGTAGAGCACGCCAGCACCCTGGTCGACGGCCCGGGTGGCCTCTAGAACGGGATCGGGCGTCGGCGAGGTGAAGATCTCGCCGGGGACCGCCGCATCGAGCATCCCGAAGCCCACGAACCCCGTGTGCAGGGGCTCGTGTCCGCTCCCGCCGCCAGAGACGATGCCGACCTTGCCGTCGGTGAGCGAGCGACGAACCACGTATGCCGGAGATTCGTTCACGCGCACGATGTCGCGATGCGCTGCGCCGAAGCCCGCGAGCGACTCCGCAACGAAACGTCGCGGATCGTTGATCAGCTTCTTCACCCTCTGCCTCTCCCCCACGCAGCCAGGTGCATCATCGCGCCGCGGCGATCCATTCGTCGAGCTTCGCGATCGCCGCGCCGGAGTCGATCGTCTCAGCCGCGACAGCGATCTTGTCGGAGAACCGGTCGAGGATGCTCCGCTGCCCGCTCGACGCGTCGGACGCCAGCTCGTACGAGACCAGGCCCGCCGCGGCGTTCAGCAGCACGATGTCGCGAACCGGCCCCTTCTCCCCGGCAAGCACGGCCCTGACGACTGCGGCGTTGTGCGACGCGTCGCCGCCCTTGAGGTCGTCGATGCTCGCCCTCTTGATGCCGAGGTCGCGCGGGTCGATGTCGTGCTCGGTGACCAGTCCGTGCGAGATCTCCCAGACGTGGCTGTGGCCTGTCGTCGAGAGCTCGTCGAGCCCGTCGTCGCCGCGGAAGACGAGCGCCGTCGCTCCGCGGGTCTGGAACACTCCGACGATCAGCGGAACCCGGTCGAGCTGTGCAACACCGACCGCCGACGCCTCTGGGCGCGCGGGGTTGATGAGCGGACCGAGGATGTTGAACACCGTCGGGATGCCGAGCTCACGACGCACCGCGGCCGCGTTCCCGTAGCCGGGGTGGAACATCGAGGCGAAGGCGAACGTGATGCCGACGGCACGGAACACCTCTGCGACACGCTCGGCGGACATCGACAGGTCGAGGCCAAGAGCGGAAAGCACGTCGGATGACCCGGATCTCGAGCTCGCAGCCCGGTTGCCGTGCTTGATGACCGGCACACCGGAGGCCGCCGCGACGATGGATGCCGTCGTCGAGACGTTCACGGTGCCGAAGCGGTCGCCGCCTGTTCCCACGATGTCGAGCGCCATCGGGTCGAGCGGCAGCGGAAGCGCGTGCTCGAGGATCGCATCGCGGAAACCGACGATCTCGTCGACGGTTTCGCCTTTGGTGCGAAGCGCGACCAGGAACCCGGCGAGCTGGGCGTCGGTGGCCTGGCCCGTCATCACCTGCTCCATCGCCCACGCCGCATCGGCGACGCTGAGGTGTTCGCCCTCGAGAACGGTGGAGATGATCGTCGGCCAGGTCCGGGTTTCCGCCATACCAGCGATCCTATCGGCGAC
>JBQCJQ010000121.1:0-3570 GCA_051952615.1 Humibacter sp. | reverse complement strand
GCACGCTGTACTTCCGTGGCGACATCGAGCTGCCGACCGACGTGGTGCGGGCGCGGGCGTACGCGAGTGCGCTGGGCTGGTACCGCCTCTTCGTCAACGACAGCGACATCACCGGACACGCTCTCGTGCCCCGGTGGACCTCTCTGGACAGCGAGGTCGAGTACCAGGTCTACGACATCACCGACGCGGTGCGGGAAGGTCGCAACACCGTGGGGGTGGTCGTCGGCGACGGCAGGTTCCGCGGACGCAACGGGTTCACGTCGCGGGGAGCGATCTTCGGCGACCGCCTGGCGGCACTGGTCCAGATCGAGGCAGAGCGGGCCGATGGCACGCTCCTCACCCTGGGCTCGGACCGGACCTGGACGGTGGGCTCCGGCCGAATCCGCACCGCCGATCCGAAGCACGGCGAGCGGGTCGACGCGCGTCTCCCGACGCTCCCGTGGCATGCCGCCGACTGGAGTTCGCAACCCGTCGTGGTCACGTCCGGGGGCGGCAGGCGGCTCATCGCGGAAGACGTCGAACGCCTGCAAGCGGTCGACCGTCGCCCTGGCACGGTCATTCGCGCCGACCATCGAGGCACACTGGTCGACTTCGGGCAGAACTTCGCGGGCACCGCCCGCGTTCGGCTGCGCGGCCGCGCCGGCACACGGGTGAAGCTCTCCTACAGCGAGGTCCTGACCGGCGACGGCGACCTGGACACGCACTACCTGGACCTCTTCGGCACCTCCAAGGACTGGTTCCAACGCGACGAGGTGACTCTCGGAGACGAGCCGTTGGACTACACGTCGTGGTTCTCGATCTTCGGCTTCCGCTATCTCCTCATCGAGTCGGACGTGGTCGAGGAGCCGATCACGATCGATCAGGTGGAGGGTGTCGTGCTGTCCACTCCGCTTCGCCCCCGCGCGTCGTTCCATACGTCGCACGATGGCCTGAACCAGTTGTGGAACAACGTCGGCTGGTCGTTGCGCTCGAACTTCCTCGACACCGCGACCGACTGCCCGACCAGGGAACGCTCGGGATGGACGGGAGACGTCCAGATCTTCGCTCCGACCGCGTCGATCATGACCGACTCGGACACCTTCCTCCGTCGGTGGCTGCACACGCTCGCGCTCGACCAATTGCCGGACGGCGCCATCCCGACGGTGATTCCGCGCGAGTGGTCGAAGACCCAGAAGCGGGCCGCCCCGCCCAACGAGTTCGGTTCCGCCGTCGGCTGGGGCGACGCCGCAGTCATGGTGCCGATGACGCTGCACACCTATTTCGACGATGTGGATGCGCTCCGCGCCCAGTACGCGTCCGCGTGCGCGTGGGTCGACCACCTCGCGGGTCTCGCCTCCAGTAAGCGCGGGATCGCCCGCCGGTTCGGGCGGCAGGTCGGCGACCTGGAGAACTTCATCGTGGATACCGGCAGGCACTACGGCGAATGGCTTCGACCCGGCGAGAACATGGTGCTCCAGATGATCGGCAACACGCTCCGGCCGCCGGCGGAAGTGGCGACCGCGTACCTCAGCAACTCCGCACGCCTCCTGGCGAAGATGGCGACCATCATCGGCGAGCTCGAGGCCGCGGCGCGCTACGAACGCCTGGCCGCCAACGCCCGCGCCGCCTACCGGGCGGCGTTCGTCACGCACGGCGGGCGACGCATCGGCGCGGACAAGCAGGACGACTACGTGCGAGCGATCGCGTTCGGGCTGATCGAGGGCGCCGAGATCGAAGCGGCGGTCGGCCGGCTCGGCGAGCTGATCGACGACGCGGGAGGCCACTTGGCCACCGGCTTCCTGAGCACCCCCCTGCTGCTCGGCGTCCTCGCCGATCACGGGCGTTCCGATCTGGCGTACGAGATCCTGCTCGCGAAGACGGCGCCTTCGTGGCTGGCGCAGATCGAGCGGGGCGCGACGACCGTGTGGGAGACGTGGGAGGGCTATGACCGGAAGGGCGCTGCGCGGTCGTCGCACAACCACTACGCCTTCGGCTCCGTCGCCCAGTGGATGATCGAGTACATCGTCGGTATCCGTCCGCTGGAGCCCGGCTATCGTCGTTTCCTGATCTCGCCGACCGTCGGGGGCGGCCTGACGACGGCCACGGGTCGAGTCGACACCGGGTACGGTGAGATCTCGGCGTCGTGGGAGCTCGTCGACGGTGCCATCGAACTCGAACTGGGTGTTCCGCCGTCGACGACGGCAGAGGTCCGGATCGCCGGGTCGACGCGTACCCTGCCGGCGGGCGTCCACCTCCTCCGCGAGCCGCTCGGCGAAGGGGTCGCCGCGTGATCGCCGGGTCGGCGCCGGGGCGGCTCCGTGCGGTGCGCCGCGAGTTCAGCTCGACTCGCGGTGGACGAGGTGCGCACGCACATCCGGCGGGCTGAACGGCGGCAACGGCTCGTCGCGCGCTGCTGCCAGTGCGTGGAGGGCGAAATGCCGGCCGAGGCCGGCGATATCGAAATGGACGGTCGAGAGAGACGGAACCATCTTGCTCGCGATGGGCGAATCGTCATGACCGATCACAGCGAGATCGGTCGGGACCGCAGCGCCCAGTCTGATGGCCGCTCCCACCACTTCCGCGGCGGTGTCGTCATTGAAGGCGACGACGCCGGTGACTCCGTCGGCGAGCCATTCGGCGACCACCTGCTGCGCAGTGCGTTCATCGATCACCGCGGAGCGCAGGGTGAGGTGTCTGTGCTGGACGAGATCGCCCACGCGCGCCAGCCGGCCGGCGTTCATCTCCTCCATTCCGTGCACATGCGTCGATGCGTACGCGATGCGGGTATGACCACGGGCTGCGAGATGATCGACCTGGATCTCGGGCCCGACTTCGAACGCGAGGTGGCCGCCTTCCTCCGGGAGCACCAGCCGGGCTCCTGAGCGGCGGATCGCGGATGCGCGGGCGGGCGCAAGCGGCTGCACGGGGATGACGGCGTCCGGACGGAGTGTCTCCCACAACGGCCGAGCGTGCCCGCTGGCGTGCGGGTCCATGGTGACCAGGGAGTATCCGGCCTCGTCGAGGGTGTGTGCCGCCTCGTCGAGCAACTGCCGCAGGAGGTATTCGACCGGGAACTCGGGCAACAGCGCGAGGATGATGTGGCTCTGCCCCGACGCGAGCGCCCGGGCCTGCGGGTGCGGCGAGTAGCCGAGACGGGACGCCTCCGACAGCACCCGTTCTTTCACCTCGGCGGAGATGCTCTGACCGGGCGTCGAGTTCAGAACGAAACCCACCGTCGCGCGTGAGACCCCGGCGGCGCGGGCCACTTCGGCCGCTGTCACCCTGTTCACCGGCACTTCCACCCCTTTACTTGCGCGCGCTAGTGAATCGAGGCTAGCATCACTGCAGTTCACTAGCGCGCGCTAGTAGTCAGGACGAAGGAGTTGGGTTGGCTATTCAGGAACTTGCGCAGCGGGTGCTCGCGAGCGGTCGCACGTCGTTCAACGACGGCTGGTCGGTGCGGCCGAAGGCGAGCATCTTCTTCGAGCTCGGTGGCGCAGCCCCGGACCTCGCCCCTGTCACCCTCCCGCACGACGCGCTGATCGGTCAGGAGCGCGCGGCCGGCTACGCACGAGACTCCGGCTTCTTCCC
>JBQCJQ010000120.1:0-3472 GCA_051952615.1 Humibacter sp. | reverse complement strand
ACGCCATCAACTACATGAACGACATCAAGAGCGAGATCAAGTGGGTCCCGCCGGTGCCGCCGAAGGGCACGAGCACGATGGCCGCGGTCATCCTGCGCCACATCGAAGACGTCATGTACAAGCGCGCCACGCCGCAGCAGGCCGCTCAAGCCTTCGACTCCGAAGCCAAGGGCCTGCTGTCCGCGGCGTCGTCGGGCAGCTGATCAACACGGTGAACGAAGGGCACGGTGCGCCGATTGCGGCGCCCGTGCCCTCACCTGTGCGCGGGTATGACGACTGGCCGACACATGCCCTCGCCGCGTCACCCTTCGTCGCGGGTGGCGGGAATGCGCAAAGACTGGCGGATGTGCTCGGGCTGAGGAGTCGGCCCGAGACGCCCGAGGTGCTGCGGGACGAACCGATCGAGCACGGGGATGTCGTCATCACGCCTCTGCGGTGGCGCATGCCGTACGGACCGGAGACCCAGGCGTGGGAGGTGCGGGCGGCAGGCGCGGCCGCAAGCGACCCGGCGGGTGCCACGGGTGGGAACGCTCCGGGCATCCTGGCACTCCATTCGCACGGCGGCCGTCGCTCGGTCGGAGCGAACGCGCTCATCGACTTCGGCGGCGAGAACCCGGATGCCATCGCCAATCGGCTCGCACGCGAGGGCTTCGTCGTGCTCGCGCACGACGCCTTCTCGTGGGCGAGCAGGCGCTTCGACCTGTCGGTGCTGACCCCGAAGCTCGCCGTCACCCGCGATGCGCTGCTCGCGCTCTGGGCATCCGAGGGTCGCACGTGGACCGACGACGAGCTCTTCGACGCCGTGTCGAACGCGCACGAGGAACTGCTCGCCAAGGTCGCCGGCTCCCTCGGCCAGACGTTCGCCGGCATGGTGGTCGCTGACGACCTCGTCGCACTCGACGTGCTTGCAGGGCTGCCGGGGGTCGATGCCTCGCGCCTCGCGGCGATCGGCTTCTCGGGCGGCGGCGGGCGGGCTCACCTTCTCGGTGCGCTGGACCACCGGCTCGGCGCCGTCGTGGTCGGCGGCATGATGGCCACGTTCGCCTCGATGATGCCCGCCTACATCGAGGCGCACTCCTGGCTGCTGCACAGCCCCGGCCTCTGGCAGGTGACCGACTGGCCCGACGTCGCCCGAATCGGAGGGGACCGCGAACTGCTCGCACTCTACGGCGAGCGCGATCCGCTCTTCCCGCTCGACGGAATGCGCGATGCGCACGCTTCGCTCTCCGAGCTGCCCGGCTACGTCGGTAGGTTCTTCGATGCCGGGCACGAGTTCACGCCCGGCATGAAGGATGTCGCGGCATCCTTCCTCTCCGCGTGGGCCGCTCGCGCGCAGGGATCGGCGACGAACGCGGCGCACGAGGAGCCCGACCCGTCATGAGCGACGCCCGCCCGAGCCTGAGCACGTTCGCGAACCCGCCGGCGGACTGCCGGCCGAGAATGCGCTGGTGGTGGTTCGGACCGGATGTCGAGCGAGGCGAACTCGCGCGCGAGCTGACCGCCATGCACGACGCGGGCATCGGCGGCGTCGAGGTCGCGTTCGTGTATCCGTTGTCTCGGGTGGAGCATCCGTTCCTCTCCCCCGCCTTCCTCGACGACCTGCGTTTCGCGGCGGACACCGCCCGCGAGCTCGAGATGACCTTCGATCTCACCATCGGCAGCGGGTGGTCGTTCGGCGGACCGCACATCACCGACGACACCGCCGCCCGCCGGGTGCGATGGGATGTCCGCGACCTCGGTGCGCTCGAGACCGAGGTGCTGCTGGCGCCGACCCAGCGAGGCGATGCGTTTCTCGGCGCCTACGTGGGCGACGGGTCGCTGCAGGAGCCGCCGCGGGAGTTCGACCGGCTGGAGCCGGACCAGGATTCGCCCGCGAGGTTGACCGTGCCGGCCGGATTCGGCCCGCGCGTGCTCGCGCTCGCCTGGTCCGTGACCACCGGGCAGCAGGTGAAGCGCGCCGCAGCCGGCGCCGAGGGTCCGGTGCTCGACCACTACTCTGCCGAGGCCACGCGCGACCACCTGCGCGCTGTCGCAGATCCGATGCTGGACGCGGTCCCCGCGCACCTGGTGGGGTCGGTGTTCTGCGACAGCCTCGAGGCGTACGGCGCTGACTGGACGACGGACCTCCCCGCCGAGTTCGAGCGAAGGAACGGGCATCCACTGCTCACCGAGCTCTGGCGCCTGCGCTTCGACTCCCCCGGCTCGGGATCGTTCAGGGCCGAGTACTACGAAACGCTCGGTGAGCTGTACGAGCGCAACTTCCTCGACGTGGTGCGCGAGTGGGCCGCCGGCCGCGGGGTGCCGTTCCGAGTGCAGAGCTACGGTGCGCCGCCCGCACGGCTGCGCAGCTATCGTCACGCCGACCTCGCGGAGGGCGAGGGATGGGGGTGGCTGGGGATTCCGCAGACCAGGTGGGCGTCATCCGCGGCGCACCACGATGGCACGACCATCGTGTCGTCGGAGACCTGGACCTGGGTGCACTCCCCGTCGTTCCGCGCGACCCCGCTCGATCTCAAGGGCGAGGCGCACGAGCACTTCCTGCTCGGCATCAACCAGCTGGTCGGCCACGGCTGGCCCTACTCGGCCCCCGATGCGCGAGGGCTCGGGTGGTTCTTCTACGCGTCGGGCGCTCTCGACGATCGCAACGCGTGGTGGCCGGCCATGCCGAAGCTCACCACGTACCTCGCACGGCTGAGCTGGCTGCTCCGCCAGGGCGAACCCGTGCGAGACGTGCTGCTCTACCTGCCCGCCGGCGAGGTGTATCCGATGCTCGGCATGGAGCAGGGCGGAACGCTCGACCTGTGGCGACAGTCCCGTGATCGCATCGGCGCCGCGATCCCCGCGGCCATCAGGCATGCCGGGCTCGACTTCGATCTCGTGGATGACGCGACGCTGCGCGAGCTCACCCCATCGGCATCCACCACGGTCGTGCTGCCTTTCGTGTCGAGCCTTCCGGGCGACACCGCCGAGGTGCTCCGAGCAGTCCGGCACGCGGGCGGAACCGTGATCGCCGTCGTCGAGGAGGGAACGGATGCCCGCGGCCAGGTCCCCGGCGATGCGGTGACGGTTGCATCCCTCGCGGACGAGCTGCTCGCCCGATCGACGGCGGATCTGACCCTCGAGCCCGCTTCGCCGACGATCGGTTTCGTGCATCGCCGTCTCGACGAGGGCGATGCCTACCTCATCGTGAATACCGGAGCCACGGCGGAGTCGTTCGTCGCACGGCCGAGAAGCCTCGGCGCCGACTGGCAGCTGTGGAACCCGGATGACGCGCGCGTCGTCGGAGCGGGCGACGCGTCTGCTCGCATCGACCTGACCCTCGCGCCGTACCAGGCGGTGGTGCTCGTGACCGGGAAGGCGTTCGCGGCTTCGACCTCGGCCTCGGCCGGTACAGAGACCACACCGGAGACCGATCGAGCGAACAGCATCGAGCGCGACGATCTCCTCGGCAACGCGGCGATCGCCTGGGGCT
>JBQCJQ010000119.1:0-2587 GCA_051952615.1 Humibacter sp. | reverse complement strand
AGGTGGTCGCCCGGGTTCAGCTCGCCGGCAAGCAGCAGCGACTCGATGTGCTCCAGCGCGAGACGCCAGGCACGGGGAGCCGGCCGCGCCTCGTCCCCGGGCGCCGACTCGCGTGGTCGAACCGCGTGGGTCGTCATGGGAACGAGGGTACGTTGTGTGGTCCGACCACACAAATCCGGGGTGCACGTCGGGGCGCCAGCCCCGCCCCGCGGCGGGGCGTCAGCCCCGCCCCGCGTCCATAACTCCTGCAGATCCCACGGGTCTCGTGGCGAGTTCCGCGAGTCTCCGGGCCGGCCTGCTGTCGGCGGCTCCGACTTGCAGGAGTTATGGACGGGGCGGATGGGGTGCGGTGGGGGTGGGGTGGGGTGGGGCGTCAGGTGCGGAGGACCACGTTCAGGGGCGGCTCGCCGGCCGACATCCGCTCGATCTGGCGGCGGAGCAGGCGCGCCATGCGGGGCAGCATGGCGCTGCTGGCCCCTCCGACGTGCGGGGAGATGAGCACGTTGGGCAGCGCGAACAGCGGATGCCCGGCCGGCAGCGGCTCCGGATCGGTGACGTCGAGCGCGAACCGCAGCCTGCCCTCACGCGCGTGCTTCAGCAGGGCGTCGGCGTCGGCGACCTGTCCGCGCGCGATGTTCACCACGAGGGCGCCGTCGGGGAGGGCCGAGAGGAAGGCGTCGTCGACCAGCCCGCGGGTGGACTCGTTGAGCGGCGTGCCGACGATGACGACGTCGGCGTCCGGCAGCAGCTCGGGGAGCTCGTCGATGCCGTGCACGTGCACGCCGTCTTCGTCGCGAGCCCGGGATGCCACGCGTGTGATCTCCACCTCGAAGCCGGCGAGCCGGGCTTCGATGGCCTTGCCGACTCCGCCGTATCCGACGATGAGAACGCGCCGGTCGGCCAGGCTCTCGTAGCGCTTCGGCTCCCATTCACCACGTTCGGCCGCGCGCACGAAGCCGGGGATGCCGCGCTGCGCCGACAGGATGAGGGCGAGGGTGAGTTCTGCTGTCGAGGTCTCGTGCACGGTTGCGGCGTTCGCGAACACGATGCCGGACGGCAGCACGTCGGCCACGCCGTCGAACCCGATCGACTGGCTCTGTACGAGACGGGTGCTCACGCCGGCGAGGTTGCGCAGCACGGCGATGCCGCCCATGTACGGAGGCACGAGGATGTCGAACGTGTCGCGCGGCGGCGGCGTCTGCAGATCCCACGTGACGAACTCGACGTCGGGCGGCGTGCCGGGCAGTGCGTTGTAGGCGTCGAGGAGGGCGGTTCCTGGAAGGCTGACGGTGAGGGTCACGCCTTCGACCTTATTGGGTGCGTCAGGCGAACATTCCCCGCCCGAGCCAGTCCTGGCGGTTCCTCACGCCGGGGAGCGCGAAGAAGTAGCCGCCGCCGAAGGGCGAGATGTAGTCGACGAGGGGCTCGTCGATCAGGCGCTTCTGCACGGTGACGAACTGCCGCTCGAGGTCCTGGTTGAAGCACACGAAGATCAGGCCCATGTCGATCTGTCCGTTGGGGTCGGTGCCCTCGCTGTAGTTGTAGCCGCGGCGGAGCATCCGCTGGTCGTCGGCGGAGCCGTCGTGAGGATTGGCGACCCGGATGTGCGCTGTCAGCGGCACGACGTTGCCGTACGGGTCGCGCTCGTAGTTGGGTACGGCGAACTCGTGGCTGCCGGCGAGAGGTGCGCCGCTCTCGCGGTCGCGTCCGATCATGCGCTGCTGCTCGGTGATCGACACGCGGTCCCAGAACTCCACGAACATCCTGATCAGGCGAACGACGTGGTAGCTGCCGCCCTCGACCCAGGCGGGCTCCTTGCCGTCGCCCTTGGTCCAGACCAGCTGGTCGACGAGCTTCGGGCTGTTCACGAACTCCTGGTTGGCCGTGCCGTCCTTGAAGCCGAGCAGATTGCGCGGCGTTCCGGTCGGGCGCGGCGGGCTGAGGAATCCCTCCTTGCGCCACAGCACCTGCAGGTCGGCGCGGGTGGCACGCATCAGGATGCGCAGGGCGTGCAGTGCCGTGTCGCGGTTGTCCGCACAGATCTGCAGGAGCAGATCGCCGTCGCAGACGCTGCGGTCGAGCGCGTCGTTGGGGAACTCGTCCATCTTCCTCAGGAGCGCTGGCTTGGCCTTCGCGAGCCCGTACCGATCGTCGAAGAGGCTTGCGCCGACGCTCACCGTCACCGTGAGTCCATCGGGCACGATCCGATCGCCGAGCACGCCGTTCTCGTAGCTGGTGGAGGCCATGCCGTCGTACGGCACGTTCTCGCCCGTGGTGAGGTAGCGGATGGTGGTGGTCAGCGTCTTCAGCGCGCTCTGGAGTGCAGCGCGGTCGGCCGACGTGACGACGAACGAGACGAGCACCGCCGCGCGCTGCGGGTCTTCGAGGATGCCGGCCTGGTGCGCACCCTCGAACGGGTAGCTCGTCGAGGGGGACTGCTCCGCGTCGGCTGCGACCGCCGAGCCTGCATGAGCGGACGCCGTGATCGCGGCGGCGACGGCCCCGGCCGAACCGGCCGCGAGTGCGCCGAGCAGTCCTCGCCGCGTCGTCTCCTGGCTCATTTGCCATTGCCTCCTGTCTCGCTCGT
>JBQCJQ010000118.1:0-5760 GCA_051952615.1 Humibacter sp. | reverse complement strand
CGTGGTCGGAGCGGGCTTCACGCTCTCCGTCGCCATCGGATCTCCTCTCGGCACCGCGCTGGGCAGCGCCTTCGGATGGCGCGCCCCGATGTGGGCTCTCGCCGTGCTCGGCGCCGTGGTCACCGTTTCCATCCCGCTGATGTTCCGCGGCGTTGCGCGCCCGACGCCCGTCTCACTGCGTCGCAGGCTTCAGCCCCTCGCGGATGGCCGCGTGCTGACGGCACTCGCGGCAGCACTCTTCATGACCGCGAGCTTCAACGTCGTGTACATCTTCTCGGCGCAGGTGGCGCGTCCTTCCACGGGAGGTTCAGGTTCGCTCCTCGCGGTGCTGCTGCTCGTCTACGGCGTCGCGGGCGTGATCGGCAACCTCTTCGCCGGGCGCCTCACCGACCGGTACGGCAGCCGTGCCAGTGCCACGGTCGCGCTTCTCGTTCAGGCGGCCGCGCTCGCTGCGCTCGCGGCTCTCGGGTGGTCGTTCGGGGCATCCATCGCGCTGTTCGCGGTGTGGGGAGCGGTCGCATCGAGCATGGCCATACCTCTGCAGCATCGCCTCGTCAGCATCGAGCCCCAGCACGCCCAGCAGACCATGGCGTGGTACTCGACGGCGATGTACCTGGGCATCGCCATCGCGCCCCCGCTCGGCAACCTCGCGCTCGGTGTCGCCGGTCCCTGGCTGGTTCCCGTCGTGGGAGCAGTCGTCAGCGTGATCGCGCTGGTGCTGTTCCTCGTCGGATACCGTTCGGGGCGGATGCCCACCCTCCCGTCCCCCGTCGCGACCCTGGCCCCGCGCTGACGCGGGGCCTACCGCAAGAACAACTCCAGGACGGGCACGGCGACGTCGGGGCGTCGCACCGGGAGGGTGAGCGTGAGCGTGCCGGCCGGCTGGCCGCCCTGGGACATGTTCTGCGCGGTGGCGTTGGGGTCGATGACCCGCATGCCCAGCTCGGACGCGTCGTTCAGCAGTTGCGCGTACTCGACGTGCTCTGCGAGGCCGGGCAGATGCAGGGTCTCGAACGGCCACGCGAAGAGGTGCACGTAGAGCCGGTCGCCGCGCTGCGTGTACCGCACATCCGTCGGCGGGATGAACGAGCTGGGGCCCGCACCGTAGATGGAGCGTGAGTGCAGGCGCATCCACTCGCCGATGCCGTCGAGCGAGTCGCGTGCGTTGTCGTCGAACGCGCCACGACCGTTCGGGCCGACGTTGAGCAGTAGGTTGCCGCCCTTGGAGACGCCGTCGACCAGCATGCGGACGAGCATGCCGACATCCTTGTAGTCCGTGTTGTCGCGGTCGTAGCCCCAGCTTCCGTTCAGCGTCTGGCACGCCTCCCACAGCACAGGCTTGCCGTCGACCTCGAGCGCGCGATCGGGCTGATACTGCTCGGGCGTGACGAGGTCGCCGGGGATGCCCAACCGATCGTTCACGATGATGCCGGGCTGCAGCTCCCGCACCATCTCGAGCAGCTGCTCGGACCCCCAGTCTTCTGCGCCCTTCGCGCCCCACACGACCGGCTCGTGGTTCACGGCGTAGGAGAAATCGAAGAAGAGGTAGTCGACGCGTCCGTACCTGGTGAGCAGCTCGCGCACCTGGCCGTGCAGGTACTCGCGGTAGCGCGCCATGTCGCGTCCCTCGTTGAGGTCGGCCGCGTTCGGCTCGTCGCGCTGCGGGTGGAATCCGTCGACCGTGAAGTCGGGGTGATGCCAGTCGAGAAGCGAGTGGTAGAAGCCGACCTTGAGCCCGGCATCCCGCACGGCTTCGACGAACTCGGCGACGATGTCGCGCCCGAATGGGGAGTGGGTCGAGGTGTAGTCGGTGAGGTCGGAGTCCCACAGGCAGAACCCGTCGTGGTGCTTGGTGGTGAGAACCACGTACTTCATGCCAGCGGCCTTGGCTGATGCGGCCCACTCGCGTGCGTCGAAGAGGTCGGGGTCGAAGTGCCGTGCGTAGCGCTCGTACTGCTCGACGGTCATCCGCTCACGGTTCATCAGCCACTCGTGGCGCGCGCCGAGCGCGTAGACGCCCCAGTGGATGAACATGCCGAAGCGATCGTGAGTGAACCAGGCGGAAGGCTCGGTCGACGACGTCATGATGGGATGCCTCCGCGTGCGTGATGCGATCGGGTTTCACCGAAAGGTCTGATGTCTCAGCACCCATCCTGCCGCATCAATGCAGCGATACCCGCTTGGGGAGGGCGAACACCAGGAGGAACGCGGCCACCGCGAAGATCGCGCTCACCATCATCGCCAGGGCAGCGCCGTTGCCGAACGCGGTCGCCAGGCCGTGATCGACGAACTGCTGGATGGCCTGCTTGATGGCATCCGCTCCGCCTGCCCCGTGCTGCTGCGCGATCTTCGCGGCCTCTGCCTTGCTGGGCGCGAACGACGAGGGGATCTGCGAGAACAGCACGCTGCCGATCACGGCGATGCCGATGGCCGAACCGACGCGCTGCATCGTCTGGATGACGCCGCTCGCCGCTCCGGCCTCGGAGGTGTCGACGGTGGCCACGATGAAGCGGGCGTTCGGTGCGATGAAGAGACCGCTGCCGAAGCCGGCGACGAGGAGAGGCGGGAGCAGATCCCAGCTGACGAGGTCGGTCGTGGGCACGAGCCACAGGATGAGCCACAACGCGATCAACCCGAGGGAGACGAGTCCGGTGCCGAGGCTCAGCACCGCGCGGCCCATGCGCTGCGCGAACCGGTCGCTCAGCGCGGCGCCGACGATGCTGCCGATCGAGAACGGCAGGGAGACGAGGCCGGACTCCAGCGCTGTGTGCCGCAAGCCCGCCTGCCAGAGCAGCGAGATGGTGAAGAAGATGCTGGTGAACGCCGCGAAGTAGATGAACGCGAGCAGCACGCCGCCGGTGAACTGGGGGTGGGCGAAGAGGTGCGGCGGCACCAGTGGTTCCGTCTTCGTCGTGGCGACGTGTCGCTCCCAGAACGCGAACAGCACGAGCAGCACGAGACCGGCGACGAGGCTGATGAACGTCCAGGCCGGCCATCCCTGATCCTCGCCCTCGATGAGCGGCACCAGCAGCGCGACGAGCCCGGCTATCGCGAGAAGCAGTCCGAGGGCATCCGTCGACAGCTTCTTGCCCTCCGCGCCGCCCGGAACGAGCAGCAGTGCGGCGACCACCGTGATGACGCCGATCGGCGCGTTCACGAAGAAGATGGACCGCCATCCCTCGGCCTCGCCGAAGGCCTGGATGAGCAGACCGCCGACGAGCGGTCCGAGCGCCGTCGAGATGCCGATCACGGCGCCCATCACGCCGAACGCGCGGCCGCGGATCCTGGGCGGGAACATCAGCTGGATCATGGATGCCACGGCGGGCACGAAGATGCCGCCACCGAGGCCCTGCACCACGCGTGCGACGACGAGCTCGGTGCTCGACTGCGCGAGGCCGCACCACACGCTGGCGAGGGTGAAGATCGCGATGCCGACGACGAACGTCCACTTGTGGCCGAAGCGGTCGCCCACCCGGCCTGCGGGGATGAGCAGCACGCCGAACGCGAGCGCGTAGCCCGAGATCACCCACGACAGCGTGGCCTCGTTCGCGTCGAGGCTCGTGCGGATGGTCTGCAGCGCGACGTTGACGATGCTCGTGTCGAGCAGCGCCATGAACATTCCGGCCAGCAGAACGATGAGCGCCCACCAGGCGCGTCTGCTCACCGTGGTGCCGTTGGGGTCGGGTGCTAGGGCGAAGGAGCCGGTGGAGGGGCTGGGTGCGTTGTTCGACACCGGACAAGTTGACCACGCGCGGCCGCATCCCGTCGACAACGCTGCGGTCGCGGCTCGTCGACGGATGTCCGTCGTCGCTCGGCGGCGGCGATTACGCTGTCCGTACCCTGCACTTCCGGTTGTGCTTTTCACCCCCACCTTCGACACGATCCGACGCTCGGAGCCCTGCCATGCGCATCCTCGATTCCATCGACGACGAGTTGATCGCCACGCTGCGCGAGAGCCAGGATTTCTTCTGGCTCGACCTCACGGCGCCGAGCAAGGAGCAGATCGAGAGGCTCGGCACCCTGCTCGGACTGCACCCTCTTGCGGTGGATGACAGCGTCAGGTTCGGGCAGCGGCCGAAGCTCGACACGTACGGCGAGACCGCGCTTCTCGTACTTCAGGGCGGCGTGGAGTCGGTGCCGGAGGACGAGAACGAGCATCCCCTCGAGGAGATTCACTGCCATCTGAGCGGCGACTTCATCGTCACGCTGCACCGGCGGCCCTATGCGGGGCTCCAGGATCTCAAGACGCTCTTCGAAAGGTCGGCATCCTCGACGTCGAAGAGCGAAAGGTATTACCTCTACAAGGTCATCGACACCATCGTCGACAGCTTCTTCCCGATGCTCGCCGACCTCGATGAGGAGATCAACGCCCTCGAGGACGCCATCATCTCGAACGCCGGGCGCCGCCAGCTCGCGGAGACCTTCCGCCTGAAGCGGCTGCTGCTGATGCTGCGCAAGGCCGTCGTGCCGATGCGAGACGTGTTCGCCCGCGAGATCGAGGTCATCGCCGACCTCGCCGGGCTCGAGCCCGACAGCCACGACTACTTCCGCGACGTGTACGACCACCTGATCCGCATCACCGACGAGCTGGACTCGTACCACGAGATGGTCGCGGGATGCACCGACCTCTACCTCGCCATCATCGCGAACCGCCAAGGTGAGACGTCGAAGCAGCTGGCGATCATCGCCTCGATCTTCCTGCCCCTGAGCTTTCTCACCGGATTCTTCGGCATGAACTTCAGCTGGGAGGTCGGGCACGTGCTCGTCGGCCCGTGGGCGTTCTTCGCGCTCGGCCTGGGCACCATGGTGGCGGCCGCCGGCGCGATGTGGTGGTGGTTCCACCACAAGGGCTGGACGGGCAACGACGGCTGACGCCCGCCGCGCACACCGTGTCGCCACCCCTCCGGGGACCCGCCCCGGACCCGGACCCGCCCCGGACCCACCCCCGAGATTGTGGTCGCCACGTGTCGCATGCGGGCGCTGAAGCGGCAAGACGAGCCCCCAATTCGCGCGCAGGCGGGATGTCGGTGGCGGCGCGTAGCGTGTCGCCCATGATTGGTACCTGGGATTCCGTCATCGTCGACTGCCCCGATCCCGTGGCACTCGGCCGTTTCTATGAGCAGCTTCTTACGATGCAGATCGTGTATGAGGAGCCCGACTGGGTCGAACTGGCCTCGGGGCCTGGCGCCCGACCCTTGCTGATGTTCCAGAAGGTCGTCGGCGACTACACGCCGCCGCAGTGGCCTGGGCAAGACGTGCCGCAGCAGATGCACATCGATGTGCGCGTCGACGACATGGATGTCGCAGAGCAACAGGTGCTCGCCCTCGGCGCCGTGAAGGCAGGCTCGGATCACGAGACGTTCCGTGTCTACCTCGATCCGGCCGGGCATCCGTTCTGCCTCGTGACCCCGACCGACTGACCAGTGGCGAGAGGCCGGATCGCTGGTCGAGTAGTGCGCTGAAGATACGCACATCGAGACCTGCCTGGCTGCCGGTGAGGTCTCGTTGTGCCCGGCGGGGACTGTGTGTGTCGACTGCGCTGCGCCCGGCGGGGACGGGCATCCGTTTGCATTCCGTGAGCCGCTAGGCGGCGCGGCGGCCTTGACGGCGCGCCGGTCTCAGCCATCTATGCGTGCTGACTGCGCCGCGCCCGGCAGGGACGGGCGCAGAAAACAGCTCAGTGCAGCGTCTCCACGGCCATCCGCACGGTGTCGCCGACGTCGACGCCTTCGCGCTTGCGAATGGCCTTCTTGATGGCGA
>JBQCJQ010000117.1:0-3903 GCA_051952615.1 Humibacter sp. | reverse complement strand
CGTTCGCCAGGCGCATCGTCGCCGTGCTCATCGCCGCGTTCCTGGTCGGCGCCGTAGCGTTGGCGGCGCTCGACCAGGGATTCGAGACCACGCTGGCCCGGCCATTCAACGTCGTCACCGACTGGTCCGAGCTGGGGGCGGCGTTCGGGGTGCTCAGCGATTCGACGGGGCAGCTCGTCGCCGCGCTGATCGTGATCCTGCTGCTGGTCGTGGCGGTCGGGCTCCTGCTCGCCGTGGCGTGGGCGCTTCTGCGTCTCGACCGGGTGCTGCGTGCCCACCGCAGGGGTGCACTGATCGGCGGCACAGCAGTGACCGCCATCTGGGTGATCGCCGCCGTGGTCGGCGCGCAGCTGGTGCCGGGGGAGCCGGTGGCGGCCGCGGACACGATCGGCGCCTTCGCAGGCAAGGCCGCGCAGGCGAACGAGACGGCACGCGAGCAGGCGGCGTTCACGCGCGCTGAGGCGAACGACAGATTCGCCGGAGTGCCGTCATCCGATCTGCTGACCTCGCTCAAGGGCAAAGACGTGATCGTCGCCTTCATCGAGAGCTATGGTCAGGTCGCCGTGCAGAACACGTCGTTCTCGCCCGGCGTGGACAAGGTGCTGAGGGACGGGAACGCCCAGCTCGCGAAGGCAGGCTACTCGGAACGCAGCGCGTTCCTCACGTCATCGACCTTCGGCGGAATCAGCTGGCTGGCGCACTCGACCCTGCAGACCGGCCTCTGGATCGACTCTCAGCAGAAATACGACCTCGTCACGTCGAGCGACCGCTTCACGCTGAGCGATGCCTTCAAGAAGGCGGGATGGCGCACGGTGAGCGACGTGCCGTCCGACGCCGCTCCCTGGCCGATCGGCACGTCGTTCTACCACTACGACACGCTCCTCAACTCGCAGAACGTCGGCTACGCGGGACCGCCGTTCAGCTACGGACGCATCCCCGACCAGTACACGTGGAACTTCTTCCAGCAGCACGAGCTCGCCGCGCCGCACAAGCCGCTGATGGCCGAGATCGACTTCGTCTCGTCGCACACGCCGTGGACCCCGCTGCCGCACACCGTGCCGTGGTCATCCATCGGCGACGGCTCCATCTACGACCCGCAGCCCGCGGAGGGACTGCCGCCGAACGTCGTGTGGCAGAACCGCAGCCACGTTCAGCAGCTGTACGGCGAGTCGGTGCAGTACACCATGAGCTCGCTGTTCTCGTTCCTGACCACCTTCGACGATCCGAATCTGGTGCTCGTCGTGCTCGGCGACCATCAGCCGGCGACCGAGGTGAGCGGTGCAGGAGCGAACCATCAGGTGCCGATCAGCATCATCTCGAAGGACCAATCGGTGATCTCCGACATCGACTCCTGGCACTGGCAGCCGGGCGTGTTCCCCTCGCCGAGCGCGCCCGTGTGGCGCATGGATGCCTTCCGCGACCGCTTTCTGACCGCGTACGACCGACGGTGACGCACCCGCTGGTCGAGTAGCGCGCCGCGGAGTGGCACGCGTATCGAGAACCGCTCCGACCCGAACTCAGTCCGCGTTGGGACCGTAGGCTGCGGCGATGTCCTGCGACGACCCCCACCGCGTGCCGGGAGCCTCGCCGGTCGGCCAGCCCTCCGGTGAATCCTGCCAGTTCTCGCGCCTGCCGTAGGGCAGCAGGTCGATCAGCGGGAACGTGTGGCTCAGCTGCTCGGTTCCTCGGCCGTTCGTGTGCCACGTGCGATACACCGTGTCGCCGTCGCGCAGGAACACGTTGACCGCGAAGCCGCCGCCGTGCGGGGCATCCACATCGGCCCCGAACGGGCTGTTCGCGGTCGAGTACCAGGTCATCCGGTTGCCGACCTTGCGCTTGTACTCCAGTGCCTGATCGATCGGACCCTGCGTCACGATCACGAATCTCGCGTCGTAGGGCTTCAGGAACTCCAGCCGGGTGAACTGCGAGGTGTACCCGGTGCAGCCGGGGCACTGCCACTCCTCGTCGTCGAACCACATGTGGTTGTAGACGATGAGCTGCGACGCGCCCTCGAACACGTCGACCAGGCGCACAGGACCGTTCTCGCCCTCCAGCGTGTAGTCGGGCATCTTCACCATGGGCAGCCTTCGACGCTGAGCGGCGATGGCGTCCAGCTCGCGGGTGGCCGCCTTCTCGCGAACGCGTAGTGCAGCCAGTTCCTGCTGCCAGGTCTCGATGTCGACGACGGGAGGCAATGCTGTGGTCATCCGTGACTCCTCAGTGAGATCGACTACGACTGCAGCCCGCGATTTGCGGGGGAGCCGCGACGTATGTATACAGTGTGAACATCAACGATTCGACGGTACCAGCGACGTCGGCGGCGATCAAGAGGCGATCGACAGGCAGGAGGACCGGGTGACGGCGTCCAGGCCCTACCACCACGGCGATCTGCGCGCCGCCCTCGTGGCTGCCGCCCTCGACGTCACGCGAGCGGGCGGCCCGTCCGCGCTGAGTCTCAGAGACGTCACCCGCCGGGTCGGTGTCTCGGCCAACGCCGCCTACCGCCACTTCGCCGACCGGCAAGCACTCATGGATGCCGTCGGGGCCGAGATCTTCGACCGTATCGGCCGCGAGATGAGCGCTGCGCCGCCCGCGGCCGTCACGACCTCCGCCGCCCCGGGGGCTGCCGTCGAACGACTCCGCGCCGTCGGCCTCGGATACATCGGCTTCGCACGAAGCGAGCCCGGCTGGTTCTCCGTGGTGTTCTTCGGCGGCGCGACACCGCGAGACCTCGACGCGACCCCGCCACCGCCGTACCTCGCGCTACGGGATGCCCTCGACGGGCTGGTCTCCGCGGGTGTCGTAGACGCGGAGCGACGCGACGGCGCGCAGTGGCTCTGCTGGGCGGCCGTGCACGGATTCGCCGAGCTCGTGCTGCGCGGACCCTTGCGTGGTGCCCCGGCCGACGAGGTCGACAGGCTCGCCGAGCGCACGGTCGACGCCATCATCGCCGGCGTGATCGGCCCGTCCGACACGGTTCGGTCGCCGGGACAGCTCGATCGCCAGAACGGCTGAACGTTCCCGGCGCCTCGTTCGTGTTCTCCATGAGGGTCTCCGCACGGGAGACCGCTTCGGAAGGCAGGTGAACGGGAATGGCAGGCAGCAACCAAGGTCTCCTCTGGGTCATGCGGATCCTCAGCGCGATCATCCTTCTCACGGCGGGCGGGTTCCACGGGTACCTCGTCGCCTTCGCCGGCGTCGGCGGCACACTCGGGGTGCTCTTCGTCCTGCACACCATCGGCAGCCTGGTGCTGGGCGTCGGCATGCTCGTGACGCGCGGCTGGCTCCTCAGGCTCACGACGGTTCTGAGCCTGCTGTACGTCATCGTGTCGCTGCTCTCCCTGTTCCTTGCGCTGACCGTCGGGCTCTTCGGCATCTCCGAGACCTGGACCTTCACCCTGGTGCCGGAGACGATCATCGTCGAGGCCATCGGCATCGTCGTGCTCGCCATCACGACGGCGGTCGTGTTCCGTACACAGCGGCGCGCGTCGTCGAGCGAACCAGCGCGAGCCTGATCCGGTCGCAGAGATACGGCGCGTCCCGAGGCGGAGGTGGTTGACTCGTCATCGTGGTCCCGTGGCGCACCGCTCGGCGAGGGACTCCTGTCGCTGTGGCGGAACGGGAGGGCCGAGTTCTCGCGCGTGCGACCCGGTCGCGTGTCATCCGACTGAGTCTCGCGGTCGCCGTCGCGGCGGCGCTCATCGTGTTCGTCGTCGTTCCGCAGTGGAAGGATGCCGCACACGCGGTCTCGGTCGTGTCGCACGTCTCCGTGCCGCTGCTCCTCGCCGGGCTCGCCGTCGAGGTGCTCTCGTGGGCGGCGCTCGCGCGCCTCACCTCGACCACGCTCGACCCCGCGACCAAGCCCGGCTTCTGGCGGGTGGCGCGCGTGGACATCGCTGGCAT
>JBQCJQ010000116.1:0-2056 GCA_051952615.1 Humibacter sp. | reverse complement strand
CGCTGCTCGTCAGGGACCGTCTGGAGCCACTGCTGGCGCCGTTCCGGCGCACCCCACGCGGCGAACGGCAGGGCGAACGGCGGTCGGAACGGGACCCTGTCGCCCGCCCGGACTGCAGCCCGGTCGCTGAAGGGAGACCACGTCGTGGCCACCAGCACGAGTCGGCCGTCGATCTCGGCGGTCGCGCTCGCCTCGACGCCGAGTTCGGACGCGACTGCCTGCATCTGCTCGCGCACCGCGTTGACGAGCCGCACCTGGTGCTGGTCGTGGAAGTCCTCGGCGACGAGGGGGCCGGAACTGAACTCGCCGTACCCGCCGCGGAAGAACACCAGGGGGAGCGCCGGCGTCCCCATGCGCAGGTCGACGACGTCGCCCAGCACCATGTAGTGGTCGCCCGCGTCGAGCACGTCGCGCACGGTGCACTCGATCCACGCCAGTGCGCCGTCGAGCGCCGGCGCACCCGTGACGCCTTCCGTCCAGCGCAGACCGGCGAACTTGTCGTCGCCACGGGCCGACATCGCCCGGCAGACGTTCTCCTGCGCCGAGGTCAGCACATTGACGCAGAACGAGCCGGCGGCTTCGATCTGCGGCCATGAACTCGACGTCTTCGTCGGGAGGAAGCCCACGATCGGGGGATCCATCGAGACCGAGGTGAAGGAGCCCACGGCCATGCCGACAGGCTTGCCCTCGGCGGTGCGTGCGGTGACTGCCGTCACGCCGGTCGGGTACTGTCCCAGTACCTGGCGGAAGACGTTCTTGCTATCGGACATGACCGTGGCTCCTTCGTCCGTGTTGTCAGAACAGGCCCGACAGCGCGCCGCCGTCGACGTACAGATTTGTCGCCGTGACGTACTCGCCGTCGTCGCTGAGCAGGTACGTGACCATCTTCGCGACGTCGGCGCCCGTGGGAAGGCGGCGACGCAGCACCTTGCGGGGCACGTGCGTGCGCTCGGTCGCCTCTCCGTCGTTGCGCATCGTGGTGGCCATCATGCCGGGGCCGACGTTGTTGACGCGGATGTTGTGCTCGGCGAGGTCCGCGGCGAGGCCGAAGACCATCTGGCGCAGGGCGCCCTTCGTCGCGCCGTAAGGCACGTGGCCGAGCACGCCGCGCTCGGCGTTCGTCGAGGTGATCGTGACGATCGATCCACCGGTCCCCTGCTCTGCCATCACCCTGGCGGCAGCCTGGATCAGGAAGAACGCTCCCTTGAGGTTGATGCGATGAACGCGGTCCCAGTGGTCCTCGGTGACCTCGAGCGTGTTCGCCGAGGCGCTGACGCCTGTCGCATTGACGAGCGCATCGATGCCGCCGAGGGCTGCCTTCGCGTCGTCGATCCCGGCCGTGATCGACTCCAGGTCGCCGACATCGATGTGCACAGCGTGGGCCTCGCCTCCGGCCGCAGCGATCGCGTCGACGGTCTCCTGGGCGTACTTCTCCGAGATGTCGGCGATCGCCACCCGGGCGCCCTGTGCGGCGCAGGCCAGTGCGATCGGCCCTCCGATGGCACCGCCACCGCCGGCGACCACCACTCGCAGGCCCTGAAGGCGCTGGCTGTACGGCGTATCGGTCATTCTTGCTTCTTTCTGTGTCGGGAGAGTTCTCAGAGCATCGCGACGGCGTTGCCGGTCGAACCGACCCCGCCGGGGATGTTGAGGGGAACGGCCATGAAGAGGAACGACGACCGGCTCTGTGCGCGTAGCGCGGCGTGGAGCGCGTCGAAGTCGAAGAGCTCGCCGAATGGCATGCCCAGGAGCGCCAGCGCCCGTCGATGAAGGCTTCCCGAGCCCCGACGACCCGGTGCCGCCTCGACTCCGGGGTTGTCGGCGGCGACCGCTGCGATCCCGCTGTCCCACAGTAGCTCTGCCATCTCGCTCGACCCCGACAGTCCGGGCCAGGTGAACCGGTTCGCCACGGCTTCGCGCTCCGCGGCATCGGCCTCGTGGTAGTACTGCATCCACCCGGTGCGCACGCACAGGATGTCACCGGCGCGCAGCGGCTCGCCGGCGGCGTCGATCGCCGCCTGCAGCTCATCGGCCTCGATGGGATCTACGGGCGCCG
>JBQCJQ010000115.1:0-5779 GCA_051952615.1 Humibacter sp. | reverse complement strand
CGGAGACACCGGTGACGACGGTGTCGCAGGTTCAGCTGCCCAGCGCGGTCGGAGTTCTCGGCGGCGGCACGATGGGTGCGGGCATCGCGCACGCGTTCCTCGTCGCGGGATGCCGCGTGCACGTCGTCGAGCGGGATGACGAGCAGTGTTCTGCGGCGTCCGCCAGAGTGTTGCGTGCCACCGCCGCGAGCGTAGAACGCGCCACCACGACGGAGACGCTTGGCGCGCTGAGCGCTCGGCTCACCGTCACGACGGATGACTCCGCCTTCGCCGACTGCGGCCTCGTGATCGAGGCGGTGCCGGAGTCCGTCGAGCTGAAGGTCGCGTCGCTCGCCCGCATACGTGCCGCCGCACCCGACGCGGTGATCGCGAGCAACACGTCGTCCATCTCGATCGACGACCTCGGGGCCACCCTCGGTGACGCCTCCCGATTTCTCGGGCTGCACTTCTTCAACCCGGTGCCCGCGTCGAAGCTCGTCGAGGTGGTGCAGGGGAGTGCCACCTCGCCCGCGGTGGTCGAAGCCGCGCAGCGCTGGGTCGCTGCGATCGGCAAGACCGCCGTGACGGTGCGGGATGCGCCGGGGTTCGCGTCTAGCCGGCTCGGCGTCGCACTCGGGCTCGAGGCGATCAGGATGCTAGAGGACGGCGTCGCGAGCGCCGAAGACATCGACGCTGCGATGGAGCTCGGGTACCGTCATCCGGTCGGGCCGCTGCGACTGACCGACATCGTCGGACTGGACGTGCGGCTCGGCATCGCCGAGTACCTGCACGAGCAGCTCGGCGAACGGTTCGCACCGCCACGGCTGCTGCGCGACAAGGTCGCGGCGGGCGAGCTGGGCCGCAAGAGCGGACGCGGGTTCTACGACTGGCCGGAGGCCGCGACGTGATCCGACCGCAGCGCCACCACCACCCACACCCACCGCGAGACTGCATCCCCACGCCAAAGCGGCGGGTATACCCCGCACGGTTGGCGCGGGCGTGCAGTCTCGCGGGATCTTCGCGCCGACAAGGCCGACAAGGAGGCATCCGATGACCGACATTCTGCCCAGCTACGTGCAGGGTTCGTGGTGGACCCCTGCGGACGGCGCCGCGGATGACCCCGACGTCGTCACCGTGCGCGACGCGTCGACCGGGGAGCCCGTCACCCGGGTGAGCACCGCGGGACTCGACCTTGCGGGGGCCTTGGAGTACGCGCGGACGACGGGCCAGGCATCCCTCGGCCGCCTCACGTTCCACCAGCGCGCTCTGCTGCTCAAGCAGTTCGCTCAGGCCCTCACCGCTCGCAAGGACGAGCTGTACGAGCTGTCCGCCCGCACGGGAACCACCAAGACGGATGCCATGGTCGACATCGATGGCGGTATCGGCGTGCTCTTCACCTACTCGTCCAAGGGGAGGCGCGAGCTGCCGAACACGCAGCTCGTCGTCGACGGACCGCCGGAGCAGCTGTCGAAGGACGGTACATTCCTCGGGCGGCATGTCTTCTCGCGGCTGCCCGGCGTCGCCGTGCAGATCAACGCGTTCAACTTTCCGGTCTGGGGATCGCTGGAGAAGTTCGCGCCGGCATTCCTCGCCGGCGTGCCATCGCTCGTCAAGCCTGCGACGCCCACCGGGTACCTCGCGGAGGCGTTCGTGCGCATCCTCGTCGAGTCGGAACTGCTGCCCGACGGCGTACTGCAGCTCGTCTCCGGCAGCGTGCCCGGTCTCTTCGACGCGCTCAGGCTGGGTGACATCGTGTCGTTCACCGGCTCGGCGTCGACCGCAGCACGACTGCGTGCGAACGAGAGCGTGCAGACCGGCGGCGTGCGGTTCACGAGCGAGACGGACTCGATCAACGCCTCGGTGCTCGGCGCGGATGCCGCACCGGGCACCCCCGAGTTCGACGCGTTCGTGCGGGGAGTCGTCACCGAGCTCACGGTGAAGGCCGGCCAGAAGTGCACGGCGATCCGCCGCATCATCGTCCCGGAGCGCACGCGCGGGGCGGTGATGGCCGCGATCGGGGACAGGATCGCTCAGCGCATCGTGGTCGGCGATCCGCGCGCGGAGGGTGTCACGATGGGGCCGCTGGCATCCACAGAGCAGCGCACAGAGGTGCTGCGCCAGGTCGGGCGACTTCTCGACGCCGGTGGACGCCTGGTGCTGGGGTCGCTGGATGCGCCAGAGGTGGTTCGAGCCGACGGCAGCCGAGGGGTCGATCCCGACGGTGCCTTCGTCACGCCGATGCTGCTCGAGTTCGAGGACCCGTGGACCGACGCCGTGCACAGCGTCGAGGCCTTCGGACCGGTCGCGAGCGTGCTCGGCTACACGGGCACGGCGGATGCCGTCGCCCTCGTCGCCGCCGGACGTGGTTCTCTGGTGACGAGTGTCGCGTCGCACGACCCGTCGGAGGTCGTCGAGCTGGTGAGCGGCATCGCCGCCTACAACGGTCGCGTGCTCGTGCTCGATCGAGAGGATGCCCGTACCTCGACGGGACACGGCTCGCCCGTTCCTCATCTGGTGCACGGCGGGCCGGGCCGGGCCGGCGGGGGCGAGGAGCTGGGCGGCATCCGCGCCGTGCTGCACCACATGCAGCGCACCGCGATCCAGGGCTCGCCCGACATGCTGACGGCGATCACGGGGGTGTGGCACGCCGGCGCAACCGCCCGTTCGGCGTCGGAGGAAGGGGAACGCCATCCGTTCCGCAAACCGCTGTCGGAGCTCCGCATCGGCGACCGCGTGTCGTCGGAGTCGCGCGAGGTCAGCCTCGATGACATCGAGCACTTCGCCCGCTTCACCGGCGATACGTTCTACGCCCACATGGACGAGGAGGCCGCTGCGGCGAACCCGTTCTTCCCCGGACGCGTCGCGCACGGATACCTGCTCGTCTCGTTCGCAGCCGGGCTGTTCGTCGATCCCGATCCCGGCCCCGTGCTGGCGAACTACGGGCTCGAGAACCTGCGGTTCCTGACACCGGTGTCGCCGGGGGACAGCATCCGTGTCGACCTGACCGCCAAGCAGATCACGCCGCGCGAGACGGACGACTACGGCGAGGTGCGGTGGGACGCGGTGCTCACCAACCAGCGCGGCGAGACGGTCGCGACCTACGACGTGCTCACCCTCGTCGCGAAGGAGTAGTGCGCGCGTCCCTCCCGTGGGTTGAGGAGCACACAGCAGGCGCGTCTCGAAACCCGCGGCAGGCCCGACCTGCGGGACTCCTACCCCGAGACCCCCGGGGTACCCGACCCGGGCACCCGCAGCCCGTCGAGGGCGACGGTGAGCACGTCGTCGGCGAGCTGGTCGGCATCCTCCGCGCCGCCGGGCCGGTACCACTCCACGATCGAGTTGACCATGCCGAACAGCAGGCGGGTGGCCACCCCTGGGTCGACGTCGGCACGCAGCGAGCCCTCGTCCCGCGCCGCGACGACCAGGGATGCCACCGACCGGTCGAACGCGCGCCTGCGGGCGAGAGCGTCTCGTTCGACATCCGTGTTCCCGCGCACGCGCAGCAGCAGCGTCACGTAGGGCAGCCTGTCGACCAGCACGAGCACGGCGCCGCGGATGACGTATGCCAGCCGGTCGGCGGCGCTCCCGTCGCGTGCGCCCGACTCGGCGAGCACGCCCTCGAGCCCGGCGAGCGCCTCATCCAGCGCCGCGCGCAGCAGCTCGGCTTTCGCGGGGAAGTGGTGGTAGATCGCGGCCTTCGTGATGCCGAGCCGTTCCGCGAGCAACCCCATCGAGGTGGCGTCGTAGCCGTGCTCGATGAACGTGGCGACCGCAACCCGCAGCACGGCCGCCTGGTCGTACCCCGGTCGGCCGCGTCTCGCCGTCTCAGTCATCGCCCTCCAGTCTGGCAGCCGGGCGAACGCAACCCGCCGACCCGCGAATCGTGGTCGCATCGTGTCGCTTCAGCACCTTGAGACGGCACGAAGCGGCCACGATTCGGGATGAGAGAGCGGGATGCCCTCACCGCAGGTCGTACACCCGCTTGTACTTGCCCTCGCTGCGCGGCAGGGTACCCGGCTCCTCGAGCCGCACCTCGACGCTCGATCCGATGTGCACCTTGATGCGCTGCGCAAGCACCACGGCGGCCGCCTCGCAGGTCTCACGCGGGAGGTCCGGATGCCGCTCGATGCGCACGGTCATGACATCCAGCTGTCCGGCCTTGGTCAGCTCGAGCACGAAATGCGGCGTCAGAGTCTCGATGCCGAGCACGATCTCCTCGATCTGGGTCGGGAACAGGTTCACGCCCCGAAGGATGATCATGTCGTCGTTGCGCCCCGTGATCTTCTCGATCCTGCGCATGCCGGGCCTCGCGGTTCCGGGCAGCAGCCGCGTGAGGTCGCGGGTGCGGTAGCGGAGCACCGGGAACGCCTCCTTCGTGAGCGACGTGAAGACGAGCTCGCCGTGCTCGCCATCGGGCAGCGGATTGCCGTCGTCGTCGATCACCTCCGGCAGGAAGTGGTCCTCCCAGATGTGCGGGCCGTCCTTCGTCTCCACGCACTCGTTGCCGACGCCCGGACCCATCACCTCGCTGAGGCCGTAGATGTCGACGGCGTCGAGGCTCATACGGCGCTCGATCGTGTGTCGCATCTCGTTCGTCCATGGCTCGGCGCCGAGGATCGCGACCCGCAGGCTCGTTCCACCCGGATCGACGCCGGCCGCCTCCATCGCGTCCGCGATCGTGAGCAGATAGCTCGGGGTGCACATGATGGCGTCCGGCTCGAAGTCTTTGATGAGCTGCACCTGCCTGGCGGTCTGGCCGCCGGAGACCGGGATGACCGTCGCTCCCAGCCTCTCGATGCCGGCATGCGCCCCCAGGCCTCCGGTGAAGAGCCCGTACCCGTACGCGTTGTGCACCTTCATGCCAGGCCGCACGCCGGACGCCCGCAACGACCGCGCGACCAGGTCGGCCCAGCGGTCGAGGTCGCCTGCCGTGTAGCCCACCACGGTGGGGCGACCCGTCGTGCCGCTCGAGGCATGGATGCGCGCCACCTTCGGCATCGGCACTGCGAACATGCCGAAGGGATACGTCTCGCGCAGATCCGCCTTCGTCGTGAAGGGCAGAAGGCGCACGTCGTCGAGCGAGCGGATGTCCGACGGGCTCACCCCCGCCTCGTCGAGTTTGCGGGTGTAGAGCGGCACGTTCTCGTACGCGTGTCGCACGGTCCACTGCAGGCGCTGCAGCTGCAGGGCGTGCAGTGTGTCGGCGTCCATGCGCTCTTCCGGATCGAGTGCGGCATCCATCGTGGGTGCGTGTGTCGTCGTCGACATCGACGTCTCCTCGTCGTGCGGTCTGGTCAGGCTGAGGGTGGTGTGCGGCGTGTGGTGATCGAGCGACCGCGGAACTCCGCGACCGCGTCGCCGGCCTCGTCGACGATGCTGACGTCGTAGAGCCCGGTGCGTCCGCTGAGCACACGTCTCCGTGCGGTCGCGGTGAGAACCGCGCCCGAGGTGGTGGACTTCAAGAACGTGATGTCCGCGCCGGCGGCGACCGTGACGTTCTCGTCCTCGTTGCACGCGATCGCGAACGCGGTGTCGGCGAGAGCGAACACGAGACCGCCATGGATGATGTCGAATCCGTTGAGCATGTCGTCTCGCACGGTCATCCGCACCACGGCGTAGCCGGCCTCGTCGGCGAGCACCTCCATGCCAAGGCCGGCGGATGCACGGTCGCGTCGCATCATCGTCTGACTGCTCATCCCATGCTCCTCGTCGAACATCTCCGGGGGCGCTCCACGTCGGGCGCCCTTCACGAGCGCCCGTGTCGGGCATCCCTCGCGAGACTGCATCCCCACGCCAAAGC
>JBQCJQ010000114.1:0-3591 GCA_051952615.1 Humibacter sp. | reverse complement strand
GCCGCTCTTGGTCGCCACCTCGACAGCGTGGCTGTCGCCAACCGCGGTGATCAGCGCCCAGCTCGACACCGCGTAGAACACGCCGATGAGCACGAGCGACAGGTAGGTGGCGCGGGGAATGGTGCGGTCGGGGTTGCGCGCCTCGTCGCGGAACACGGCGGTGGCCTCGAACCCGATGAAGCTCAGAATGGCGAACAGGATGCCCAGCCCGGGTGCCCCCGAGACGATGGCCGACGGCGTGATGATGCCTGTCGAGGGGCCCTCCGGACCGCCGTTGAACACGACGGCGGCATCCAGCGCCACGACGATGACGACCTCGGCGATGAGCAGCACCGCGAGCACGCGGCCGGAGAGGTTGATGTTGCGGTAGCCGAGGAAGGTGACGATCGCGAACACCACGATCGCGTAGGCCCACCACGGCACGTTCGGCACGCCGTAGGAGTGCAGCAGGGTGTTGATGCCCGGCCCGATCAGGCCGTAGACGCCGGCTTCGAGGGTGAGGTACGAGAGCAGAGCCACGAATCCGGTGCCGAGGCCAGCGCTGAATCCGAGGCCCTTGTCGACGTAGGAGTAGAACGCGCCGGCGGACTTCACGAACGGCGTCATCGTGGTGAAACCGACCGCGAAGAGGAGCAGAACGACGGTCGCGATGATGAACATGGCCGGGAAGCCGGTGCCGTTCCCGTTCGCGATACCGAGCGGCACGGGGCCGCCGATGACGCCGAGCGGTGAGGCCGCCGCGACGACCATGAACACGATGCTGGCGACGCCGAGGCTGCCCCTGAGGCGTGGCGCCGGCTTGCGTCCGGTCGCGTCGTCGACCGCGTCGGTGAGGGTCTCGTCGAGGGCCATGGTCATTCCGTCCGTATGGGAAGAGCGGGGTGGGGGAGGTGCGCGTGCAAGGGGGATGTCGCGTGAAGCTGACGCAGGCGTGCGTTCGTGCACTGAAGCGTGGCGCGAGACTATCGCCGCGCCTCGCGGCGCCGCGATTCACATGACGTTGTGTTGCGCCGCTCGTGCCCGCCAGGCGCCGCCGCCGCGCATAACTCCTGCAGAGCGTCCCGCCGGGAGTCGGCATCCCGCGGAATTCCGGGGGTCGACGGAGGCCCGTCCCGCGAATTGCAGGAGTTATGCGCGCGGGAGAGGGCGAGGAGGGGGAGGGGGAGAGGGGGAGGAGGGGGTCAGCCGAGGGCGACCTGGGCGGCGGCGTGGGCGGGGTCCACGGCGGGGCCGTGCCCGGTGAGCTTCTCGCGGAGGGTGCCCTGCTCGTACGCCGTCTTGTACCGTCCGCGGCGCTGCAGTTCGGGCACGAGCAACTCCGCGACCGCCTGGTACGTCTCCGGCACGGCGGCGGCAGCGAGGTTGAACCCGTCGATGCCGGTCTGCTCGACCCACTCCTCGAGCTGGTCGGCGACCGTCGTGGGCGACCCGACGAAGACGGGGCCGTCGCCGCCGATCTTCACGTAATCGGCGATCTCACGCACGGTCCACACCCTGTTCGGATCGGCCGACGAGAACGCCTTCACCGTGCTCTGGATGGCGTCCGACTCCTGCTCGGTGAGCGGGGTGTCCGCGTCGAGGCGCGAGTAGTCGATACCGGTCCAGCCGGCCATCAGCACGAGCGCGCCGAGCGGGGAGGCAACGTCGAGGTACTCCTCGAATCTGGCCTGCGCAGCGGCGTCCGTCTCCGCGACGATCACGGTCTGCTGGTTGATGATCGGCACGGTGGATGCCTGCCTGCCCGCCGCGGAGATCGCCTCGCGGAGCGCGGCCACCTGCTTCGCAAGCACCGCTTTGCTCGGAGCTGCGACGAAGACGCTCTCCGCGTGCTTCGCGGCGAACCTCATGCCGCGCGGGGATGCCCCGGCCTGGAAGATGAACGGGGTGCGCTGCGGGCTCGGCTCCAGAAGGTGCAGGCCGGGAACGCGGAAGAACTCGCCCTGGTGCCCGATGGGGTGCACCTTGTTGGGGTAGGCGTAGACGCTACTGGCGACATCCGCGATCACGGCGTCGTCTTCCCAGCTGCGCTCCCACAGCTTGTAGAAGACATCGAGGTACTCGTCGGCGATGTCGTATCGGCGGTCATGCGCCTCTTGGCCGTCGACGCCGAGGTTGAGGGCGCCGCTGTTGAGGTAGGACGTGACCACGTTCCAGCCGATGCGGCCCTTGGTGAGGTGGTCGAGCGTCGACATGCGACGGGCGAACGGGAACGGATGCTCGAACGACACGCTCGCCGTCACGCCGAAGCCGAGGTCGCGCGTGACCGACGCCATCGCGGGCACCAGCTGCAGCGGGTCGCCGACGGGGAGCTGCGCGCCGGTGGACAATGCGCCGTCAGGGCTGCCCCCGTACACGTCGTAGACGCCGAGCACGTCCGCGAGGAACACCACATCGAACAGCCCCGCCTCGAGCGTCTTCGCCAGCTCCACCCAGTAGTCGAGATCGAGGTAGCGGCGCGACTCGTCACGAGGATGCCGCCACAGTCCGGGCGAAAGGTGCCCGACGGTGTTCATCGTGAACGCGTTGAGGCGAATGTGGTTCGGGTCGGGCACGGATGCTCCTCGGTGGTCGTGGGGTCGGCTCAACCCACGGTAGCGGCGGGCTTGGCGGCCGTGACGCCGACGGCCCACTCGTAGGGCGGCTCGGCGCCGTTCACCAGGGCGTCACCGACGATGCGCGCCTTGAACGCCGTCGGATTGTGCTGAGCGACGGTTCGCGCGTTGCGCCAGTGCCGGTCGAGTCCGAGACCCGTACCGGCGGCGGATGCCCCGAGCCCCTCGAACAGGTCCGTCGCGTTCTGCAGCGCAAGCTTCGACACCACGACCTGCGCGTTCGCCGATGCGAGTTCCGCCGCACGCTTCGTGGATGCCCGTTCCTCATCGCTTCCCGCCTCGAACGCCTGCTGCAGGGCCTGCGCGCCGAGCCGGGTGGCGGCATCCGCAGCGAACGCGTTGGCCGAGAGACGTCCGATGTTCTCCAGGAGTTGAGGGTCGTCGGACGAGCGTGGGGTGTTGCCGTGGCTGAAAGCCCTGGCGCGGGTGCGCAGCAACGAGGCGGCGTCGTCGAGGGATGCCCTCGCGATGCCGGCCAGCACCGCGACGAGCGTCAGCTGGTACAGGGCGGTCTGGTAGTGGAACCGCTCGCCGAACGCGTAGACGTGCTCCGGCCGCACGGGTGCGGCGTCGAACACGGCGGTGCCACTGCCGGTGAGGCGCTGGCCGAAGCCCGTCCAGTCGTCGGTCACGGTGACGGAATCGCCGGCTGTCGGCACGAGCGCCGCGACCTCGATGCCCTCCGGCGTGAGCGCCGTCGCGTCGATCCACTCCGCGAAGATGCTGCCGGTCGTGTAGTACTTGCTGCCGCTGATGGTCCATCCGTCCGGTGCGGGCGTGAGCCGGGTTCGCGTATCGCCGAGGGCCACGTTGCCGATCTCGGTGACGGCGTTGCCGACCATCTCACCGCGAGAGAAGCGGACGAGCCAGGCATCCCTCTCCGCGCTCTGCGGCGCGTTGAGCCTGTCCTCGACGAACGCGATGTGGCCGCGGAACGCCTGCACGATGTGCGGGTCGGCCGCCGCCAGTTCGACCAGCA
>JBQCJQ010000113.1:0-16109 GCA_051952615.1 Humibacter sp. | reverse complement strand
GAACTCGGCAGGCAGGTCTGGACCGTACGCTGGGTCGTCGTGATCACGCTCGCCGGACAGCTTCTGTTCCTCGGTCCCGAAGCCGCGGTCAGCAACACCACGCGCGTGACCGCGGCCGGCGTGCTCGCCGCGCTTCTCATGCTCACCACCCCGGTGTCCGCGGTGCTCGACGTGCTGGAGCGGGCGATGAGCCCGCTCGCCCGCCTGGGCGTCGACCCGCAGCGTCCCGCGCTGCTGCTGACCCTGACGATCAGCACGTTCCCCGTGCTCGCCCGGCTCGCGCGCGAGATCCGCGAGGCCCAGCGTGCACGTGGAGGGCGGGGCAGCCTGCGGCTGTTCGCGATTCCGTTCCTCATCGCGGCGCTGAAGCACGCCGACCAGCTCGGTGATGCGCTGACCGCGCGGGGTGTGCGATGAGGCCGGTGAAGCCCGTGGCACCGGTGAAGCCCGCGGTGCCGGCGGTGCTCGGCCCGACGGTGGATGACCAGACGCGATGCATCCACTATCGAACGCCCCTGGATGTCATCGCCATCCGCTTCGCGTGCTGCGACGAGTACTACCCGTGCCATCTCTGCCACTCCGAGTGTGCGGATCACGTCTCGCGTCCGTGGCCGGCCGACGCGCGCGACGAGCATGCCGTGCTCTGCGGGGTGTGCTGGACGGAGCTGACGATCGCCGAGTATCTGGCCACCGACGCGTGCCCCGCCTGCCACGCCGAGTTCAACCCGCGCTGCGCGCTGCACTACCCGCTGTACTTCGCGTGACCTCGAGCCGCCCGGCCGATCTGATATTTTCTATCCGGGGCGCGAGTGGACCTCACGTTCTAGGTGTTCGAGTCCCTCCACGGGCAGGTTTTCTGCCCTCTGATCGGGTTGTCCCTTCAGGGTCAGGACTGGATGGTGACGACGTGAACAGACAGCCGCCGATGCGGGCAGTGGCAGACGCCGCCGGTGTCTCGATCGGGACCGTCTCGAACTATCTGAACTCGCCGGCCATCGTCGCGCCGGCGACGCGCGAGCGCATCCAGGCGGCCATCGACTCGCTCGGTTACATCCGCAACTCCGCTGCACGCGATCTGCGTCGCCGCGGGAGCGAGGGCATCGCGCTCATCGTGCCCGACATCCTCAACCGCCTCTTCGTCGACATCTCGCGCGGTGCGCAAATCGCGGCAGGGAGCCGCGGTGTCAGCCTGCTGATGGCCAACGCGGTTTACACGTTCGAGTCCTTCAGCCCCTATGTCACGAGCGACCAGCAGGACAGGTACCTCGACTACTTCGCAGAGGCGAGGGTGCGCGGAATCCTCTTCGCGGCGATGAGCGACCCGACGGAGGGCATCGGGCGCATCCACTCGCACGTGCGGCCGATCGTCGTCATCAACTACGACCAGATGGGCGATTGGTGCTCGGTGCTGATGGACAACGAGCAGGCCGGCAGGCTTGCGGCGGAGCACCTGGCCGAGATGGGCATCCGCACCATCCATTACCTGTCGCCGCCCGACGCGCCGCAGCCCATCACCGACAGACGACGCGGACTGATGGATGCCGCACACCGGCTCCGACTCGATGTCATCGAGCACACCACGGTGGGCATCAGGTACGAGCACGCGCACGAGCCGACCCGGCGCATCCTCGACGACGCCACGCAGGGGGAGCGGATCGCGATTCTCGGGGTCACCGACGACCTCGCGCTCGGAGCCCTCAGCATGCTGCGTGACACCGCAAGGCTGAGGGTGCCGGAGGATGTCGCGGTGATGGGACTCGACGGCACGCACGACGGCATGCATTCCGACTGGACCAGCCTGACCTCGATCACGCTCCCCGGTCACCGCATGGGGGAGGAGGCCGTTCGCCTGGTGCTCGCCGAGGCGGAACCCGGGCATCGACACGAGCGGGTCGTGCTGCCCGTCGGTGTGAAGGCCGGCGCCAGCACCGGGGCGGTCGCTCGCGAGGGCGTCGTCGCCAAGTAGAGACGATCCGATCCTCATCGATGCTGAGCAGCACCGCTGACGCGTAGATAGACGACCAGCCAGCCGAAGACGATCGCCCCGGCGATCAGCTCGGTGGCCGTGAGCACGTAATAGCCGGTGATGAAGAACACCGCGACGACCACGACGGCGGCGAACGCCAGGTAGCCGAACACGAAGAACGATCGGGGTGCCGTCGGCAGCGCTTTGTGCACCCAGAACACGACGAGGCTGAACGTGATCAGCATGCCCACTGCTGAGACGTTGTGCAGCGTGGCCGACACGTCGAGAGGAAAAACGCCGACACAGGCGAGCAGCACCCCGATGAGGATCAGTCCGACCCGGAGACGCATCGATGCTGCCCGCAGGGCGGGGTCTTCGATGCCACGCAGGTCGGTGGCGTAGCGGGCGATCGCGGCCATGATCAGGCCGGCGAGGATCAGGGTGATGTTGAAGGTGAGCGACGAGAGCGTGTTCGACATGCCGAGGGCGCTGAGGTGCTTCTGCCACCAGTGCGGATCCGGCGCGCTGAGCATCGAGGCGAGGAGCCCGACGACCGCGAACACCGCGAGCACGGTCGAGAGACGCATGAGGCTCATCTCGGCGGCCGAGAGGAAGACGATGTATGCCGTGACGGCCGTGGCGACAGAGGCAAGCGTCATCGCAGAGACGAAGTACACGGTCGCGTCGGTGAAGCTCACCGCCAGGAGGGCGCCGAGCACCAGCCACGCCAGAAGCGCGATGACGCCGTGGGCAAGCGCGATCACGATCGTGTCGAACACGTTCACCCTGGCCGACGAGAGCCTCGTGCCGTTCTCACGCTCGCGAAAGGGAGTAAGTCTCTCGCGGTGGAATAGTCGCCCTACGACGTAGGCGAGGACGCCGACGATTCCGGCCATGACGGCGGCGAATTGCGAGAGCGACGACGGCCCGGCGATATGGAGCTCCCGTTGCCAGAAGAAGGGCAAGGCGACGAGCGCCCCCAGGACGAAGGCGGCTGCGGCCACGACCAGGGCCGCACCCTCGGCGTCGAGGGCGGCGGTTCGCTTCGAGAGGCGCTCGCGCGGAGTCGGCCGTACCTCGGTCATTTCCGCCTCAGCCGTTCGTCGCCGGCGCGGTCTTGGTCGCCGGCGCGCGCCCCGGAAGGAACCCGGAGACGATGGACCCGGCGATCGCCACGACGACGAGCACGGTCATGGCGAGCGGATAGCCGTTCGCGCGTTGCCCGACGCCGAGGCCGAGGATGGTGGCGACGATGGCGGTGCCGAAGCTCGATCCGAGGTTGGAGATGCTGCGGGAGAGGCCGGAGATCTCACCCTGTCGCTCCTCGTCGAACGCCGACTGCACCAGGTTGACGCTGGGTGTCAGCATGACGCCGATGCCGAGCCCGATGATGAGCAGTCCTGGGACGTATGGCCAGGCTCCTGGCACCGCGCCCACGAGGAGGAGCGCGACGGCGCCGACGGCGGTGACCAGGAATCCGGTCAGCACGAGGGTGCGCTGCGGGATGTACCGCACGAGGCGCCCGGCGGCGAGCGACGACACGAGGATGCCGAGTGTGGCGGCGGTGAAGATCACCCCGGTCTCGATCGCGTCGTAATTGCGAACGACCTGGAGGTGGCTCGAGACGAGGAACGAGATGCCCATCAGCAGGAGCCACTGGAAGTTCTGCGTCACGAGTCCGAGGTTCGAGGTGCGGTTCGTGAACAACGACGTGGAGAGTAGGGGCTCGCGGCCGCGCCGCTCGAGGCGTCGGATCCAGGCGAAGAACCCCGCGATCACGGCAACACCGACCACCAGCAGCACGATGCCGAGAACCGGAGAGGTGTCGATGACCAGGATGCCCGAGACGATCGCGACCAGCCCGCCGCCCGACAGCACGGCGCCGACCACGTCGTAGGGTCGTCGGGGATCTGCGGGGATCGGGTCCTTCAGCGACAGCGCGAAGACGATGATGACGACGATGACGATCGCCTGGAATCCGAAGGCGGCTCGCCAGCTGATCGCGCTGCAGATCCAGCCGCCGATCAGCGGCCCGGCCGCCGCTCCGATGCCGCCGGCGGCGCTGACGAGCCCGAACGACCGGGCCCTCGCCTGCACGTTCTTCCAGTACAGGGTCACCAGGATGTAGACGGGCGGGATGAGCAGCGCGGTTCCTGCGCCCTCCAGAATCGAGTTGCCGACGATCAGAAAGCCGAGCCCGGGGGACAGCGCACTGATCACGGCTCCGACGCCGTAGACCCCGAGGCCGAGCAAGAAGCACGTCTTGCGCCCGATCAGGTCCGTCAGCTTGCCGAACGGCACCATGAGCGCCGCCATCGTGAGCAGGAAGAGCGTGATCGACAGCTGGATGCCGGCGACAGTGGTTCCCAGGTCACGGCTCATATCGTTGAGCATCACGTTCATGTTGGAGCCGGCGAACGAGCAGATGAACTGTGCGAGCGCGAGCGGGACGAGCGTCCATCCCGCGACCGTGACGCGATCGGCTGTCGCACTCATGCGCGAACCTTCTTCTCGAGGTGACCGACTCAAGGTGGGTGACGCGTGTGCTCCGAGCGGAGCCGGGCCTGCCGTTTCGATGCGGTGGCCCGAAGGATGCCGAGTGGATCGTGTGCGCGAGCGATGGAGCCCTGCATCGCTCATGGTATCTCCGCCCGTGGCCCCTGGATAGAGACGTAGACGCTCAGATGGGTGGATGCCCCGGGGCGCTGAGCGATACGGTGATGCCCGTGACGGAGACGGCGGGCGACGGGATCACGAGGCCGGCGACATCCTTCGACGCGCGTGCGCTGACCGACCCGGTCGATCGGTCGGCCGTGCGGGCCTACGTGCGGGCGATGCGCTCCAACGGCAACGTTCCCACGACGAACGGATGGATCGCCGGCATCGTCATGGCAGTCTTCGCGGTGTTGTTCTTCATCGCTCTGCTCTCGCAGGCGGGGCCGATGGCGGTCTTGGACCCGATCACGCTGCTGCCCTCGGTACTCATCGTGATCGTCCTGCTGGCGATCGCAGGACTCGTGGTGTGGCACAGCATCAGCGGTGGAGGAAACGGCACTCGCTGGTATCGGCTGGACCGATTCGCCAGAGCGAACGGCATGTCCTTCCAGCCGCTGCTCACTGCTCCTGCCCTCCCCGGAATGATCTTCGGCCTCGGCCATGACCGACAGGTCACCGACCTGGTCGTCGGTGAGCAGCCTCGCACGGTGCAGTTCGGCAACTACAGGTACACGACCGGCTCGGGCAGGAGCCAGAGCACACACCACTGGGGCTACATCGCCATCCGGCTCGACGTGCCGCTGCCGAACATCGTCCTGGACGCGAAGAGCAACAACACGGTGTTCGGATCGAACCTGCCGGAGGGATTCGCCCGGGCTCAGAGGCTCAGCCTGGAGGGCGATTTCGACGAGCACTTCGCGCTGTACTGCCCGACGGGGTACGAGCAGGATGCGCTCTACCTGTTCACTCCCGACATCATGGCGCGGTTCATCGACCACGCGGCGGCCTTCGACGTCGAGATCGTGGATGACTGGATGTTCCTCTACACGCGGCGCACCGTCTCCACCCTCGACCCCGACACCTGGGCGTGGTCGTTCTCGATCGTGGGCGCGCTGATCGACAAGCTCACCCAGTGGGGCAGGTGGCGCGACGAGCACCTGGCGCAGGCACAGGATGTCAATGCCGGCGGCTTCGCGCCTGTCGCCCCTGCGGTTGCCGGCACTCCTGCAGTTGCCGGTGCTCCTGCGACGCCCGCGCATCCGTTCGCGGCGCCGGTCGGCATGCTCACGCCGCCTCCCGGTGTCGCGGCTCAAGGCCGTCGGTTGCGTCATCGGATACCGCTGTTCAGCTACGTGGCGTTCGGGGTCATCCTCGTCGTCTGGTTCTGGCAGTTCTTCGCCCACTGATCCGGCCTGAGCCGCGCCATCTCGCCCCTCGGAGTGCACCTCCGAGGGGCGTTTTGTCGTGCCTCTTGCGATCCTGTTCGGAGAGATATAACTTCTCCGATACAGAGATACGACCAATTTCGGGAGGCGCACGACTCAGTGGGCAGCGCAGTAGAGAGTTCGGCCGAAAGCACACCGGACAGCACATCGGAGAGCCAGAACCCTTTTCCGGCACGATCACGTCGCCGGTATGTCGAGGTCGCGCACAGCCTCCTGACCGCCTTCGCCAAGAAGGAGTTCGCGGTCGGTGACCGTCTTCCGCCCGACAGGGACCTCGGCGTGCGGTTCGGGGTGTCGCGCACCGTCGCCCGCGAGGCGCTGCTCGTGCTCGAGCTCATCGGGGTCGTCGAGATCCGCCATGGCGACGGGGTGTACCTGCTGGGCAGTCCGGTGCGCATCGGCGGCACAGAGGGATCAGCGCTCGATGTTCCGCCGCGCGAGCTGATCGAGAGCCGCATCGTGCTCGAGCCGAGTGTGTCGAGGATGGCCGCCGAGCGCATGAGCGCCGACGACCTCGCGCGCATCCGTGCCGACCTCGACACGATGGAGACCCTGGTCGACGACCTCGACCAGATGCCGCTCTTCATCACTCTCGGCCTGCGGTTCCATGTCGACGTGGCGAGGGCGTGCGGCAACAGCCTCCTCGGAGACATGGTCGGCCAGCTCGTCGACGCGGAGCATCACCCGCTCTGGATGCTCATCAACCAGCACGCGATGGCGACCGCCGAGAACCGGCAGAGCCAGATCGACGAGCACCGCGCACTGCTCGACGCGATCGCGGCAGGCGACCCGGATGCCGCGGCTCAGGCCATGCGAGCCCACCTGAGCGGGCTCGACGCGACGATCTTCCCGTACCCGACCCACTGAATTCCCGAACTCCCCCAGACCTCGACAACCGACTCGAACACCCACCCCAGGAGGACCCATGTCCGAACCCGCCATCGACCCAGGCCAGGCGCCGGCCGAGCTGATCGTCTACGGCGGAACGGTGGTCAACGCCGACGGTCGTCGCGCCGCCACCGTCGTGGTGGACGGCGGGCGGGTCGTCGCACTGCTCGACCCCTCCCTTCCCGTACCCGTCGCGGCCAGGCGGATCGACGCCACCGGCCGCATCGTCATTCCCGGCGGCGTCGACCCGCACTGCCACATCGGCCAGAAGCTCGGCGCGTACACCGCGCTCGACGACTACGAGCACGCCAGCATCGCCGCCCTCTGGGGCGGCACGACGACCATGATCGACTTCGCCATCCCCGACACCTACGAGGCCGACCCGGTGGAGGCGGCGGAGCGCAGACGTGAGCTCGCGCAGGGCTCGCGCTGCGACTCGGCGTTGCACGGCTGCATCGTGCGATGGGATGACGGAGCAGAGGCTCAGATCGAGCGGCTCGTCGAGCTGGGCATCCGCACCATCAAGATGTTCACCACGTACGAGGGCGTCGTGATGGCCTCGGAGCCCACGATCCTTCAGGTGATGCGCGCCCTCAAGAAGGTCGGCGGTCTCACCTACGTGCATGCGGAGGGCAACCACATCATCCGCGACGCGCAGAACGAGGCGACGGCCAACGGCACCATCGACGCTTCCGGGCACGCGGGCACCCGGCCCCTGGTCGCCGAGACGACAGCGGTCTCCGAGGTGCTGTCCATCGCGGAGTACGTGGACGCGCCGGTGTACTTCGTGCATCAGACGACGCCGGAGGCCGTCGACCTGGTGCGGTCGGCACGGCATCGCGGCCTCCGGGCCTACACCGAGACCTGCCCGCACTACCTGTACCTGGACGAGAGCGTGTACGAGGGGGAACATCCCGAGCGCTTCGTCTGCTCCCCGCCGATCCGCCCGGCCGCTACCGTCGCCGAGCTCAACAGGCGGGCGCTGACCGGCGACATCGACACGATCGGTTCCGACAACTGCTGCTACTCCACCGAGCAGAAGCTGGACCGCCACGACGACGTCACCGAGATGCCGAACGGACTGCCAGGAGTCGAGACCCGTCTCCCCGTCACGTTCACCCAACTCGTCACGGACGGCGGCCTCTCTCTCGAGCGGTTCGTGGCACTCTTCTCCACCAACCCGGCACGGCTGAACGGCCTAGGCAACAAGGGGGCGATCGCCGTCGGTGCTGACGCCGATCTCGTTATCCTCGACCCCCACGAGACAAGGACCGTCTCGACAGACCGACTGCACATGCCGACCGACTACACCCCCTACGAAGGCCGCGAGCTGAACGGATGGCCTCAGGTCGTCGTCAGCGGCGGACGGGTCGTCCTCGACGAGGACGGCTTCCACGACCCGGGCGCGGTGGGCCGCGCCCTCGTCTCCGAACCGATCGCGGACGGTCTCCTCACCTGACGCGTTCCACCCCCGACGGGCGAGGGCATCGACCCTGCGCCCCATCACGAACGGAAGACCCATGTCAGCATCCAGCCCGAGCCCGGCGCGTGCCGGCTCGACCGACCAGCTTCGTCGTCAAGCAGAGAAGGAGATGGTCTCGGCCCTCGACGCCATTCCCTTCCGCAGTGCCCACGTCTGGATTCTCGTGCTCGTCGCGTGCGGCGCGCTGTTCGATGCGATCGAACAGTACAACGTCGGACTCGCGGCGCCGAGCATCGCCCAGCTGTGGAAGCTGAACGGCGCGGAGGTGGGCCTGCTCACCACCCTCACCTTCGCGGGAATGGCCGTCGGCTCGTTCGTCGCCGGCATCACCGGCGACAAGTTCGGCCGACGCACCACGTACATGTACAACCTGCTGATCTTCACGCTCGGCGCTCTGCTGGCGGCGTTCGCGCCCAACATCGGAGTGCTGCTGGTCGCCAGGTTCATCGTGGGCCTCGGACTGGGCGGCGAGCTCAACACCGGCATCACGCTGGTGGCGGAGACGATGCCGACCAAGGCGCGAGGTGCGGCCGTCGCCACCGTCAACATCGCGGCGGGCGGCCTCGGCATCTTCGTGGCCTCCGCGCTCGCGACTCTCATCATCGGACCGTTGCAGGATGTGCTCGGCGGCCCCCAGGTCGCGTGGCGCTGGCTGCTCGGGCTTCTGGCGCTGCCCGCGCTGCTCGTCTTCGTCTACCGGCTCTTCATGCCGGAGTCGCCGCGCTTCCTGCTGTCGAACGGCAAGATCCGGGAGACCAACTCGGTGCTGAGCCGACTCGCGATCAACAAGCTGCGCGCGCCCAAGGACATGAAGGTCAACGACTACGTCACCATCCCCGAGGGCACAACGCTGCCCCCGGAGCGCGTGCGATTCCGCGAGATCTTCTCCCGTGGCCTCGCGCGCCGCACCATCATCATCTGGGTCGTGTCCGCCATGACGTTCGGCGCGCAGGTGGCCATCACCGTGTTCATGCCGACGGTGTTGGTCTCCAGAGGCTTCGACATCGGCTCGTCGCTTGCATACACGACGATCATCAACATCGGCGGTCTGGTCGGCGCGATCCTGTCCAGCGTCTTCGGCTACAAGTTCAAGCGCCGCTTCGTGCTCGGGTATGGCGCCGTGCTCGCGATCCTCGTCGCGATCGCCTTCGGCGTCTCGTCGTCCGCCGCGCTCATCCTGATCTTCGGCGGCGTGCTGCAGCTGATGTTCATCCTCTTGAACACGACCACCTGGATCTGGGCGCCCGAGCTCTACCCGACGAGGGTGCGAGCGTTCGGGACCGGCCTCTCCGTCACTGTCGCGCTCATCTCGGCCTCGATCATGCCGGTGGTCGCCGGTGCGCTCTTCGACGCCGGCGGTGCGGTGCTCATGTTCGTCGTGATCGCGGTGATGTACGCGATCATGGCGGTCGCGGTCTACTTCGGGCCAGAGACCCAGGGTGAATCGCTCGAGGAGGCGGCCGACTAGGCGCGACCTCACGACACAGCGAGACCGGCGGGCGTCGTCCCGCCGGTCTCGTCGTGTCGACGGCCGGCGAGGGCCAGAAGAAATGCATTCTCTGCAAACATGCAGGAACGCAAACTTGCACGATATGCAACGAAGAGTTATTGTTGCAGTGCCTGCAAGAAATTGCCCGCCAGCGTCGGCGCCCGGTGCCGACCGTACGGCGAGGGCGACGTGCGCGAATCGTCTCTCGTCACCCGAAGGGCTCGCATGTCAACCACCACCGCTCCGGCGCGGACCTCACCGGTCCCGACGCCCGGATCGAAGCCGATCATGTCGCATCGGCAGATCCTGTTCGTCATCTATGGCCTGATGGCCGGCATGTTCTTGTCGTCCCTCGACCAGACCATCGTCGGCACAGCCATCCGCACCATCGGGGATGACCTGCACGGACTCGACCAGCAGGCGTGGGTCACCACCGCCTACCTGATCACCTCGACGATCACCGTGCCGATCTACGGCAAGCTCTCCGACGTCTTCGGACGCCGTCCGCTGTTCATCTTCGGCATCGTCATCTTCATCATCGGCTCGTTCCTGTCGTCGTTCTCGACATCGATGGTCGAGCTCGCCGCCTTCCGCGCCTTCCAGGGCCTCGGCGCCGGTGCTCTGATGGCACTGCCGCTGGCGATCATGGGCGACATCCTCGCCCCGCGCGAACGCGCCAAGTACCAGGGGTACTTCTTCGCCGTCTTCGGCATCTCGACAGTGATCGGCCCGCTGATCGGCGGTCTGTTCGCAGGTGCGAACCAGATCCTGTGGGTCACCGGATGGCGCTGGGTCTTCCTCATCAACGTGCCGGTCGGCATCGCCGCGCTGATCATGGTGATCATGTTCCTGCACCTGCCCAAGATGACGAAGAAGACCAAGCCGCGCATCGACTGGTGGGGTGCAGCGGCCGTCATCGTCGCGGTCGTCCCCCTGCTGCTCGTGGCTGAACAGGGTCGCACCTGGGGTTGGAGCAACGGCGGCTCGATCGCGTGCTACGTGATCGGCGCGATCGGAATCCTCGCGTTCATCATCATCGAAGGCCTCATGAAGGACGACGCGATCATCCCGCTGAAGCTCTTCCGCTCAGGCACCTTCTCGATGGCGACAGTCATCGGTGTGCTTGTCGGGTTCGGGATGTTCGGTGCGATGCTCACCATCCCGCTGTACCTGCAGATCGTCGTGGGTCTGAGCCCGACCAATTCGGGTCTTGCGATGATCCCAATGGTGGTCGGTCTGATGATCGCGGCGCTCTCCTCCGGTCAGATCACCGCACGTACCGGGCGCTACCGCATCTTCCCGATCACGGGCACGCTGTTCACGGCCGTCGGCTTCTTCTTCCTGACGTTCCTGAAGTACGACAGCCCGCTGTGGTTCCTCATGCTCGGCATCTTCATCGTCGGCCTCGGCCTCGGTCAGCTCATGCAGTCCCTGGTTCTGGCGAGCCAGAACTCGGTGCAGCCCACCGACATGGGCGTGGCCAGCAGTGCCGCGACGTTCTTCCGCCAGATCGGTGGAACGCTCGGAACGGCGGTCATGCTGTCGGTGTTGTTCTCGGTGCTGCCGGCGAACATCCTGAACGCCACGTCCGACAGGGGAACGCTCACCTCGGCGCTCGACGCCGCGCTCGACCCCACCGTCGCCTCTGCGCCGCACAACGCGGCCATCATGAAGCAGCAGTGGACCGGGATCGTCACGCCGATCAAGCAGAACGTGCAGCAGCAGCTCGACCAGGCATCCGCCTCCGCTCGTGCCGCGGCCGACAAGGCCGTCACCGAGAAGATCACGACAGCGATCAACCAGCAGGTGGCAGCGGGCTCCGTGCCCGAGTCGTTCGCCCAGACGCTCATCGACCAGCAGGTCGCTGCCGCGAAGCCCGCGGCGGAGAGCGCGGCGCTCGCCGCCGTCGCCGACAAGGCGAACGCCAGCGTCGAGAACGGACGGGTCGTCGTGAACTGGGCGAACGCCACCCAGCGCGGACACTGGGTCGACGAGCTCACGCCAGCGCTGGAGAAGCAGCTGGACAAGGCCGGTTCGAAGGCGTCAGCCTCCTCGAACGACGCCACGAGCGACACGTCGTTCCTGAACGGCGCCGACAGCCGTCTCTCCCAGCCGTTCATGGTCGGCTTCACCAAGTCGATCGTGCTCGTCTACTGGGTCGGGTTCGGCGTACTGCTGATCGCGTTCATCCTGTCGCTGTTCTTCAGGGTGCCGCCGCTGCGCAAGACGTCGGCCCTGCAGGAGCAGGCGGACGCGGCGGGAATGAGCGAGACGGGATCTATTCAGGTTCAGACGGCCTGACGCCAAGGGCTCGGGCGGCCACACGACGGCCGCTCGAGCCCCACGGCGGGCAGAATGGAAGCACGATGACCACCACCCAGCAGCACGTACCCGACGCCGAGCCTCTGCGCGAGCGCAAGAAGCAGCAGACGCGTCAGGCGATCCACGAGGCAGCTCTGCAGCTGGTCGACGAGAACGGGCTCGACGGTACGACCATCGAGCAGATCTGTCAGGTCGCGGGAGTCTCGCCGCGCACCTTCTTCAACTACTACCAGTCGAAGGCGGCCGCGGCCCTCGGCCTGCCCGAGCAGGCGATCTCCGATGACGTCATCGCCCAGTTCAGGGCGGCGACAGGCGACCTCGTCCCCGCGCTCTGCCAGCTGGTCGGCGACCCGGCTGACCAGCGGATGGACCGTCACCACATGAAGGAGATCATCGTGCGGCGGCCGGAGCTGGTCCCCGCCTTCACCCAGTGGATGGGATCGGTGCGCGAGCAGTTCATCCAGCTCGCCATCGAGCGCTCGGCCTCTCCCGAGATCGCCACCTCTGCCGTGACACTGGTGATGGCGGGCTTTGGCCTCGCCGTGCACGACCAGTCGCAGGATGACGCCCCGGTCTCTGAGCGGGTGCTCACTGCAGTCGACAAGCTGATCGCAGTACGCGACGTGCCGCTCGCGCCTCAGGAGCAAGCCTGAGGATGAGCGACCTCACGCGACTTCTGGGCGTCGAGGCGCCCATCGTGCTCGGACCGTTCGGCGGGCTCTCGTCCGTGGCGCTCACTGCAGCTGTGAGCGAGCTCGGCGGCCTCGGGTCGTACGGGCTCTACGGGTACGACGCGGCGCGCATCCGCGCGACGGCGGATGACCTGCGGTCGGCGACCTCGCGCCCGTTCGCCCTCAACCTCTGGCTCCCGACCGGTGCGGAGCGCGACGCGACCGACGAGGAGTACGCGCTGGCCGCCGAGGCGACCCGGCCCCTTTTCGAGCGTGTCGGGATGGCAGTACCTGAGCGTCCGGCACGCTACCTTCCGTCGCTCGAGGAGCAGCTCGAAGCCGCCTTGGATGCCCGGCCTGCTGTGCTGAGCTTCGTGTTCGGTGTGCCGGGGCGCGACATCCTCGACGCAGCTCACGAGCGCGGCATCGTCGTGCTCGGCACGGCGACGACCGTCGACGAAGCCGTAGCTCTCGCGGCCGGGGGCGTGGACGCGATCGTCGCCAGCGGATCGGAGTCGGCCGGGCACCGGGTGTCGTTCCTCGAGCCGGCCGCGGACTCGCTGGTCGGCACGTTCGCGCTCGTGCCGCAGGTGCGGGATGCCGTGCAGGTGCCCGTCATCGCGGCCGGCGGCGTCGCCGACCGTCGCGGGGTTGCCGCGGCGTTCGCCCTTGGAGCCGACGGTGTTCAGGTGGGTACGGCATTTCTTCGCACCAGGGAGTCGGCGGCGAGCGACGCGCATCGAACGGCCATCGCCGGCACGCCCGCGCACGGGAGCGTGCTCACGACGGCGATGAGCGGAAGGCTCGCCCGCGGGGCATCCAATCTCGCCGTACGCACCATCGAGGACTCGGGCGCGATCGCACCCTTCCCTGTGCAGAACTGGCTGACGGGCCGGTTCAGGGCGGAGGCAGGCGCCCGCGGCGACGGCGAACTGCAGTCGCTGTGGCTCGGGCAGGCGAGCGGTCTCGCGAAGTGGGATGACGCCGCGTCGGTCTTCGCCGAACTGGCGGAGGGGCTCCCACGCTCCGCCGATTGAGGGGCACGCTCGCCGGAGGCGTGCTCCTCAACCCGCGACGGTGAGTAGGACCGCAGTCAGGCGCGAACGGCGAAGCCGCCGGTCCAGCCGATCTGCTCGCGCACGGCGAGCACCATCTGCAGGAATCCGAACGCCTCAAGTTCCCGAGCACGCTTCAGTGATCCCGCGTCGGCGACCGGAAGGCCTGCCGCGGTGAGCACGCCGGTGAGCGCGGCCTTGGCCGCCTCGTCGTCACCTGCCACGACGACCGTCGCGGGAACGCCGCCGACGGAACCCGAGGCGAGCGTTGCGGCGAAGTTCGTGTTGAACGCCTTCACCACCGCCGCGCCGGGCAGCTTGGCCTGCAGCTCCGCAGCGGCCGAGGAGTCTGCCGACACGGTGAGGCCGTCGAACGTCGCGAAGTCGACCGGGTTGGTCAGGTCGACGACGGTCTTGTCATCCAGCTGGGCTCCATAGGTCGAGACAACATCGTCGAGCGCGGGATAGGGGAGTGCGAGCACCACGATGTCGCCGGTGATCGCGTCGCCGAACACCGCGGATGTGCCTCCCACCTGCTGTGCGAGCTGCTCCGCCTTGGAGGCGTCGCGGTCGATCACCTGCACGCCGTCGGCGCCCTTCGCCACGATGCCGGCGATCGCCGTTCCCATGTTGCCCGTTCCGATCACGGTGATGCTGGTCATGCTCTTCTCCCTTTGTTCGTCGGGCTCGACATCCTCGAGCCGCTAAACTTGTTGCACCTGCAACTAATGAAGGCTAACAAGTTGCCGGTGCAACTATTCCCGATCGCTGAGGTGACTTTTCATGGCGCTGTCCGTTCCCCGCATGGACCCCCTCGAGTCGCGGGCGTGGCTGGCGCTCGTGGCCACGGCGCAGCTGCTCCCCGCCGCGTTGGACGCTCAGCTGCGCGCCGACGCTCAGATCACCCACTTCGAGTTCATGGTGCTGAGCGGGCTGCAGCGCGCGGAGGGCAGCACGATGCGGATGACCGACCTCGCCGCCATCGTCGACGCCACGATGCCCCGCATGTCGAAGGTGGTCGGCAAGCTCGTGGAGCGCGGGCTGGTCGAGCGCGTCGACGGCGGCCGTGACGGGAGGGTGATCAACGTGCGGCTGACCTCCGCAGGCCGCAAGGTGCTGGTGCGTGCCCTGCCCGGTCACCTCGCCCAGGTGCGCGACCTCGTGATCGACCGGCTCGGCCACGATCAGCTGGAAGCCCTTGCCGACATCCTGGAACCCGTCGTCGAGCGTCTCGACCCGCAGCGGCGCCTCGAGCGTCTTGCCGCCTCCCGGCCGAGCGGCAGCGACCACGCCTGAGGGCACGGCTACGCTGTCGAGCATGGCAGGGGAGCGATTCGACACCGCGGTCTATCTGAAGCGTCTCGAGCGGGCGCGGGAACTCGCCGATCGCGCAGGCGTCGACGCCGTCGTGGTCACGCCGGGAGCCGACCTGCAGTACCTGGTCGGTTCGCGGGCGGCCACGATAGAGCGGCTCACCGCGCTCGTCATTCCGCGCGACCGTGAGCCGTACGTCGTCGTGCCGCAGATGGAGCTGGCCGCGCTCCGCCCCTCGGCGATCGGGGAGGCGGGGCTCGAGATCCGTGACTGGGTCGACGGGCAGGACCCCTACGCCCTCGCCGTCGGCGGGCTCGGGGTCGTGAACCGGCTGGCGGTCACGGACGCCATGCCCGCGCTCCACACCGTTCCGCTCGCCGCGACGGCGGATGCCCGCCCGGAGCTCGCCACGCCGGTGCTACGCGGCCTGCGCATGGTGAAGGACGACGCGGAGATCGCGGCACTGCGCGAGGCGGGAGCCGCGATCGACCGGGTGCACGCCCGCATGGGCGAGTGGCTCAGGGCCGGCCGGACGGAACGAGAGCTGGCGGCGGACATCGCGGCGGCGATCGTCGAGGAGGGGCACGCGTCCGCCGACTTCGTGATCGTCGCGTCGGGGCCGAACGGAGCGGATCCGCACCACGAGGGGTCCGACAGGGTGATCGGTGATGGCGAGACCGTCGTCGTCGACATCGGAGGCCCGACCGCGCTCGGGTACAACTCGGACAGCACGCGAACCTACGCGACGGGCAACGTGGGGGGCGACATCCTGAACGCCTACTCGTCTCTCGAGCTGGCACAGCGGGCGGCGGTCGAGGCCGTGCGTCCCGGTGTGACCGCCGAGTCGGTGGATGCCGCCGCCCGCGACGTGCTCGCCGCCGCCGGTCTCGCCGACCGGTTCATCCACCGCACCGGCCACGGCATCGGGCTCTCGGTGCACGAGGAGCCCTACATCGTCGCGGGCAACACGCTGGAGCTGG
>JBQCJQ010000112.1:0-13647 GCA_051952615.1 Humibacter sp. | reverse complement strand
AGGCGGCGAGATGGGCGCTCGACGAGGTGCAGTTCGCCGTCGACGAGCTCGATCTTGCTTGGCAGGACTACCTCACCTGCGGTGGCTTCCCTCGCGCGGTCTTCGAGCACACCAGGGCGGGGGCCGTGTCCGACGGCTACGCGCGGGACCTACACGCCTGGCTACGCCGCGACGTCGATCCGGATGCCCCGACCAACACGACCACCACGCTGCTGCGCGGCATCGGCGATCGCATGAGCAGCCCGTTGAACCTCACCGCGACCGCCCAGGAGTTGGGCTACGCGAGTCGCCCGACGTTCACCGCACGTGTCGAGCGGCTGATCAGCACGCACGCCGCCCTGCGCTGCAACCAGGTGCGCGACGCGGGAGACCGGGTGGTCGGTGCCCATTACAAGCTCTACCTCACCGACCCGCTGCTTGCGTGGATCCCGTCGATCATGAGCCCCGGCCTTCCGGCTCCCGACTACGCGACGCTTACGGAGTCCGCGCTGGGAGCCGCCCTCGCACGCGCGATCGAGTCGCTCGACGAGGGCCGCTGGCTGTCGGACGACTCCGTCGGCTATGCCCGAACCGAGTCGAACAACGAGATCGACTTCGCTCCCGTACGGGTGCCGGTCGGCGGCACGCACGGCCTGACGGTGCCGATCGAGGGCAAGTGGGTGGATGACGGCTGGAGGGCGGAATCCCGTGTCATCGACGGCAAGTACGGGCGCGGCATCTTCGCCACCAAGTCCGTGCTCGACCTCGATGGGGACGTCTGGGCTGTACCGGCACCCCTCACAGCGCTTCTGCTCGGGTAGCGAGCCGTCCCGTCCTCCCCAGCCGCACGCCGTGCGGTCCTTGCCACGGATCGGGATGACCCCGCTCGGCCGCATCCCTGGCATCCGTAGTCTCGGGACACGCTCACGCCGCACCCCGCGGAGCGGCGCCCTGTCGGCTCGGCTCGGGCGCCTCGTGGCGACCACGACAGGAGGAACCATGACCACGTACCGGGTGGACAGCGACCAGATGATAGCGGCGACGTCCGCCGTCCGAGGCTCGATGAGCCGCATCCAGAGCGAGGTGGCCGGTCTGCTCGGCCAGCTCACCGGGCTGCAGGGCACTTGGAGCGGGCAGGCGTCCGACTCCTTCCAGAGCGTCGTCACGCAGTGGCGCGCTACGCAGCAGCAGGTCGAGGAGTCGCTCGCTGCCATCAACCAGGCGCTCGGCCAGGCCGGGCAGCACTACGCCGAGGCGGAGCTCACCAACGCCAGGCTGTTCGCGGTCTGAGGCACGCCGCACAACACGGCGAGAGGGCGCCTCCCGTAGGAGACGCCCTCTCGTGCGTATTACGTATCGGCCTGTACGGGCCTCAACCCTGTGCTGGCCTCAACCCTGTGCTGGCCTCAACCCTGTGCGGGCCTCGGCCCTGTGCGGGCCTCAACCCTGTGCGGGCCTCAGCCCTGGGGGTATGGACTCCTAGAAGTCCATTCCGCCGCCGGCCTCGCCACCGGCAACCGGCGCGGCCTTCTCGGGCTTGTCGGCGACGACGGCCTCGGTCGTCAGGAACAGACCGGCGATCGACGCCGCGTTCTGCAGAGCGGAGCGGGTCACCTTGGCCGGGTCGATGATGCCCTGCTCGAGCAGGTCGCCGTACTCGCCCGTCGCGGCGTTCAGGCCGTGACCGGCCGGAAGCTCGGCGACCTTGGCTGCCACGACACCCGGCTCGAGACCTGCGTTCAGCGCGATCTGCTTGAGCGGCGCCTCGATCGCGACGCGAACGATGTTCGCACCGGTCGCCTCGTCACCAGTCAGCTCGAGCTTCTCGAACGCGACCTTGCCGGCCTGGATCAGCGCGACGCCACCACCGGCGACGACGCCCTCCTCGACGGCGGCCTTCGCGTTGCGAACGGCGTCCTCGATGCGGTGCTTGCGCTCCTTGAGCTCGACCTCGGTCGCAGCGCCGGCCTTGATGACCGCCACGCCGCCGGCGAGCTTCGCCAGGCGCTCCTGCAGCTTCTCACGGTCGTAGTCGCTGTCGGTGTTCTCGATCTCGTTGCGGATCTGCTGCACGCGGCCTGCGATCTGCTCCGGGTCGCCGGCACCCTCGACGATGGTCGTCTCGTCCTTGGTGATGACGACCTTGCGGGCCTGGCCGAGCAGGTCGAGGGTGACGTTCTCGAGCTTGAGACCGACCTCCTCGCTGATGACCTGGCCGCCGGTGAGGATCGCGATGTCCTGCAGCTGAGCCTTGCGACGGTCGCCGAAGCCCGGAGCCTTGACGGCGACGGACTTGAAGATGCCGCGGATCTTGTTGACGATCAGGGTCGCGAGCGCCTCGCCGTCGACGTCCTCAGCAATGATCAGCAGCTGCTTGCCTGCCTGGATCACCTTGTCGACGATGGGCAGAAGGTCCTTGATGTTGGAGATCTTCTGGTTCGCGATCAGGATGTACGGGTCTTCGAACACCGCCTCCTGGCGGTCGGGGTCGGTGACGAAGTACTGCGACAGGAAGCCCTTGTCGAAGCGCATGCCCTCGGTCAGCTCGAGCTCGGTGCCGAACGTGTTCGACTCCTCGACGGTGACGACGCCTTCCTTGCCCACCTTGTCGATGGCCTCGGCGATGATGGCGCCGATCTCGCTGTCGGCGGCGGAGATGGACGCGGTGGCAGCGATCTGCTCCTTGGTCTCGACCTCCTTGGCGTTCGCGATGAGCTGCTCGGTGACGGCCGCGACGGCCTTCTCGATGCCCTTCTTCAGGCTGATCGGGTCAGCGCCGGCCGCGACGTTGCGCAGGCCCTCGCGCACGAGCGCCTGGGCGAGCACGGTCGCGGTGGTGGTGCCGTCGCCAGCGACGTCGTCGGTCTTCTTCGCGACCTCCTTGACGAGCTCGGCACCGATCTTCTCGTAGGGCTCCTCGAGCTCGATCTCCTTCGCGATGGAGACGCCATCGTTGGTGATGGTCGGCGCGCCCCACTTCTTCTCGAGCACGACGTTGCGACCGCGCGGGCCGAGGGTCACCTTCACCGCGTCGGCGAGCGTGTTGAGTCCACGCTCGAGGCCGCGACGAGCCTCCTCGTCAAAAGCAATGATCTTTGCCATGTTGTTTCTCGTCCCTCCCGGACGTTACGCGAAAGATTCAGTGGTTAGCACTCAGTCAGAGTGAGTGCTAAAACGATTCTGGCACTCGACACCCGCGAGTGCAAGACGAGCCGTCGTCAGCGGCGAACTCGACGCCCGCGGCGTAGAGAGGATGCCACGACGTTCACGATCAACGCGGCCGCCGCCGCGACGACGGCGCTGATGACGGCCAGCACCGCGAAGACCCCGAGCGCACCCGTTATCGATCCGCTACCGCTGTAGCCGCCGACCAGGAACGCTCCCGAGACGGCGAAGCCGAAGACGGCAGCACCCACGACGGCAAGCCATCGAGATCGGATGACCGCCCCGATGACCCCGCAGCACACGGCCCACGGAATCACGACCAGCGCCGTGCCCCCGAACAGGATGCGAACGCTCAGAGCGCCGAGGACGATCCCGGCCACAGCGAGCACGACGATGGTCAGCGCAACCCGACCGCGCGATCCCGCGGACGACGCGCTCACGTGGCGGGGACGGCCGTCAGCGACCGAGAGGTAGCAGCGATGAGCCGCACACAGAAGTACACGGCGAAGGCGAGCGAGACAGCGGCCTCCACGTACCAGAGCCCCTGCCCCCAGTGGCCGCGGACGACGAGGTCGCCGATGCCGCCGGCGAGCAGCGCAAGTCCTGCACCGCCGAATGCCGTAGCGCCGACGGCGAAGACGACCGTTCTCGGCACCCGACGCCGTGGAACGCGAGTCGCACGACGCAGCAGCACGGCCGCCGCGACCACGATCCCGACCAGGAGGAGTCCGACGACCACACCGGCCATCGTGAAGATGAAGGAGTCGTCAGAGTTCTCCATGGCCGCCGCAGCGCTGCAGTCGGTCGCGTTCGGCTGCACCGTCAGCCAGTGCGAGCACTGTGCAGCGGCGAAGCGATACGTGGTCGGTGCACCGTAGACCCACTGTGTCGAAGTGAGAGCCGCCACGAGTCGAGCGATGCCTGCCGAGAGGCCGACGGCGACGAGCCCGACGGCGGCCAGCCGTCCGCCTGCCACGGCGAATGCAGCGATCGCCGCGCCGACCGGATGGCGGTCCATGGCTCGCGCCACGTGCTGGGGAGAACCGAAGGCCGCGATCGCCGCCTTCTGCGCGTCATCCTCGTCCATACCCGCCGCAACGGATGCTTCGGCGGCGTCGCGCAGGTGCGCCTCCGCCTCGGCGAGCATGCTGCGGCACTCCCCCGGGTCGCCGCGAAGCCTCGAGTACAGCTCGTCGAGGTAGGCGTCGATGCGATCCCGGCCACTCATGAGAGACCGCCGATGACGTTGTCGACCGCTACCGAGAACCGTCGCCACTGCACTGCCTGATCCGCCAGCTCCTTGGCTCCCGCATCGCTCAGCCGATAGACGCGCCGACGGCGGCCCTCAACGGACTGCCAATCGCTCTGCACCAGTCCAGCGGACTCGAGACCGTGCAGGGCGGGATACACGGTGCCCTCCGCGAGGTCGAACTCGCCTTCGCTGCGTGATTTCAGTGCGGTGATGACGTGGTACCCGTGCGCCGGACCACCGCTGAGCACGCTCAGCAGCAGGAGGTCCAGGTTGCCCCGGATGCGATCATGTCCCATACCTCGGAATCCTAGGTATGAGACATCCGCCTGTCAACGAACGAAAAGTCGTGTCGACGCAAAAAAGAGGGACGCCGCTCGCGCGGCATCCCTCTCTGTTCTTCAGTGTCGTCAGACGGGTCGTACCGACTCTGCCTGAGGCCCCTTGCTGCCGGTGCCGACCTCGAAGGTCACTTGCTGGCCCTCTTCGAGGACCTTGTATCCGTTCATGTCGATCGCAGAGTAATGAACGAAAACGTCCTGTCCCCCGTCATCGACCGTGATGAAGCCGTAGCCCTTCTCAGCGTTGAACCACTTGACGGTTCCGTTCGCCATTGATTACTCCCATATGCCTGTGCCTCAACGCCGCTGGTCGCGCGCGTTGAACCCCGATATTAGCGGCAGCTATGGGCCGTGACGAGAGGCGTTTCCAGATTGAGACATTCCGCGAAACGCGGGCAGAATCGCTAGCCGGCGGGCTTGTAATCCGATCCGAGCACCACGGTGATGTCGGCTCCAGAGGCGACGAAGTCCTGGGTGATCTGAACGGGAGCATTGCCCAGTGTCGCCGCGACCGAGAGCGCCGCTCCCTCATTCTTCGGATCGGAGTAGTACACGGTCGTCTTCGTGATGTCGGTCGAGCTGGCGTTGGCGGGGGTGATCTTCTTCCACCCGGCAGCGGTGAGCTTCGTGGTGGCGTCCGCCGCAAGCCCTTCCTGCGTTGTGCCGTTCAGCACGATCAGGTTGAGCGCGGGGTTCACGACCGGGGTGATCGTGGGAGTCGGCGTCGGGGTCGGTGTCGGTGTCTTGGTGCTTGTCGAGAACGGCAGGTCGACGTTCAGCGTTCCGTTGATGGCGAAGATGCCGAGCGCCCCGAGACCGACGATGACGACGACGGCGCCCGCGCACCACGCGACCCAGATCCAGCCGTAGCCTCTCGGCCGAGGCGCCCGGTGCGCGCCGATCCGCTCGAGGCCGTCGGGAACCTGATCGAATCGGTCTGTCGGGTATTTCTCGGCCATAGGCTGGGGCAGGTCCTCGGTGTCAGGCGGTGTTACCGCAATCTGGTTCGCGCAGCTGTGGTGTTCACTGCCGTGGGCGGAGCCGATCCGCTCGCGCCGCGAGGCGAGCATCCCTGACCCGCTGCAGCCGACGCACCAGCATCGGATCGTGCACAAGGGCTTCGGGCGTGTCGATCACGCGGCCGAGCACCTGATAGTACCTGGCCGCCGAAAGTCCAAACTGAGCGCGGATGGCCTGCTCCTTGGCGCCCGCGTGCTTCCACCATCGACGCTCGAACTCCAGCACGGCGAGATCGCGTTCGCTCAGCGCCCCCGACGGCTCGTCTCCATCCGCATGCCGCGCCGCGTCGGAGTCTGCCACCGCCGTCACCTCCTGGATCGCCGCCATTGTAGGGTGCGGATGACGTCATACGGCCGAGGCGCACGGAACAGTGCGCGCCACGCAGTCGTTACCCTTGACGTGTCCCGCAGACGACCAAGGGCACGCGGGGATGACAGTGTCCCCGGCATCCGAGGAAGGACCCTTAAGCCATGACCTACCAGGTCTCCAAGTCAGATCAGCAGTGGCGCGACGACCTCAGCGACGAGCAGTACGCGGTGCTGCGCGGGGCGGCCACCGAGCGACCGTGGACCGGCGAGCTGCTCGACGAGAGTCGCGCGGGCGTCTACACCTGTGCGGCCTGCGGGGCCGAGCTCTTCAAGAGCGGCACGAAGTTCGACTCTGGATGCGGATGGCCCAGCTTCTACGAGTCGGTCAGGCCGGAGGCGGTCGAGCTTCTCGAGGACGACTCGCTCGGCATGGTGCGCACGGAGGTGCGCTGCGCCAGCTGCGGGTCGCATCTCGGGCACGTGTTCCCCGACGGCTTCGGCACCCCGACCGGCGACCGGTACTGCATGAACTCGATCTCGCTCGACTTCACCCCGCAGGAGGAGTCGGCCGAGGCTGCCGACCAGTCCAACTGACGTCGAGCCGCACGTGACGCCGACTCAAGGAGCGCGCGAGGCCGCGGCGTCGAGGCGGTCGCACTCGAGAGTGACGGATGACGCTCCGACGCACGAGCAGCTCGTGGAGCTCGTCGCTGCGGCCGGCAGAGTCGCCGACCACAGTTCCCTGCGCCCATGGCGTCTGATCGAGCTGCGAGGCGATGCGAGGCTGCGTCTCGGTGAGGCGATCTCCGAGGCCGAGAGTCGCGATGGCGAGCACAGGGCGCCGTCGACGAAGCCGCTCAGGGCTCCCCTGCTGATCGCGGTCGTCGCCTCACGGCGCGAGAGCGAGAAGGTGCCGGCATGGGAGCAGGACGCGGTGGCATCCGGCGTCGCCCACGTGCTGAGCCTGTTGCTCGATGAGGCGGGCTGGGGCGTGATGTGGCGCACCGGCCACTACACGCGTTCGAAGCCGGTCGCGAGGATGCACGGGCTCGGCAGGAACGAGCGACTGCTCGGCTGGCTCTATGTCGGAGGCAAGCCGGAGCGTCGCCCCGAGAAGGGCGAGGGAGCGCCGAAGCTCGTCGATGCCGAGCAGTTCGTCACCGTACTGCGCTGACGCGCCGGACATCGGGTCGTGGCCGCGCTGACATCCACGCTGACACTCCACAACGGAGCCGGCTGCGAGGTTCGAACTCGCGACCTTTCGCTTACAAGGCGAGTGCTCTACCAACTGAGCTAAGCCGGCGCGGGCGTCAGCCCGTCTGACATATTACGGTGTCAGCTCGTCGGGGTCGGCGTCGAGGTCGAGGTCGGCGTGGGGGTCGGGGTCGGCGTCGAGTAGGTGTCGGCCTGTGCCTTGACGATGAACGCGCGGAACTCGTCGGGATCGGTGAGCGATCCCTGGTACTGCTTGCCGTTGACCAGCACGAGCGGCGTGCCCTTGAACTGCTTCACGCTGGAGTTCGGGATCGGGCCTGCGAGCGTGCGATCCAGGGCATTCTGCGCCCACGCCTCGTAGCGACCGTCGTCGATGCACTTCGACACCGAGTCGTAGCTGGAGACTCCCGCCTTCTGCACGAGCTTCTTGATCTGCTGGTCCGTCGGGCCCGCGGTGTTCTCCTGCGGCTGGTTCTCGAAGAGCTCTCGGTTGAACGCCCAGAACGAGTTCGGGTCGTAGTTCGCGACGCAGGCAGCGGCGTTGTCGGCACGCAGGGAGTACTTGGTCCCGGCCGAGTGGCTCGCGAGCAGCGGAATGGGGTGGATCTCGATCGTCGCGGCACCGCTGTCGACGAGCTTGCCGATCTGATCGATGTTCGTGCGCTCGAACTCACCGCAGTAGGGGCAGAGGTAGTCGACGTACGTGACGATCGTCACGGCGCCTGCACTGGCATCCGGCTTGCTCGACACGGGCTTGGCGTCGGCTGCGGCGGCCGGGGTGAGCTGCGCCTTCATGCCCTTGCCGATCAGGATGCCGTCGCTCGCCATGTTCGCCGGGCCGCTCGCCGGCGAGTGGATGGAGCTCACGATCACGACGGCCACGATGGCTGCGGCCGCGATGACCACGGCGATGATGCTCGACCGCACGACCGCGCTGCGGCGTCGCTCCCGCTTACGGTGCTGCTCACGGAGCTGGCGCGCCTTGTCGCGTGCCGCCGCGCGGCGTTCTCCGTTGTTCTGGCGCTCAGCGGGATCGCCGTTGCTCATTCGGTCTCACTTCGGGGCTGGGAACTGTGTCGTACAGGGGCGGCATGCAACAGAAGGGGGCATGCGAACGCACCGGACGATCGTAGAGCGGCACTCTGGGAAATGCCCAGACGGCCCCTGGAGATCGTGCGCACGCCTCCGGTGCGAATGATGCGAGGAGGCCGATTCGTCCGGTGGCGACGCATGTCGTAACATCGGTTTTGGTCATTGGTGACCTAATGGCCATACAACATCCATTCACTACGGATCGTCCGGCACGTACCTGCCGGTGAAGGAGACACGAAACCATGGCAACAGTCACGTTCGACGACGCGACTCGGATCTATCCGGGCTCGACTCGTCCCGCGGTCGACAAGCTGAACCTCGACATCGCCGACGGCGAGTTCCTGGTTCTCGTCGGCCCCTCCGGATGCGGCAAGTCGACGTCGCTCCGCATGCTGGCGGGCCTCGAAGAGGTCAACGACGGCAACATCTTCATCGGCGAGCGCAACGTCACCGACGTTCCGCCGAAAGACCGCGACATCGCCATGGTCTTCCAGAACTACGCTCTGTACCCGCACATGACCGTCGCCGAGAACATGGGCTTCGCGCTCAAGATCGCCGGTGTGAAGAAGGAAGAGCGCGCACAGCGCGTGCTGGAGGCCGCCAAGCTGCTCGACCTCGAGCCCTACCTCAACCGCAAGCCGAAGGCGCTCTCCGGTGGTCAGCGTCAGCGCGTCGCGATGGGTCGCGCCATCGTGCGTAGCCCCCAGGTGTTCCTCATGGACGAGCCGCTGTCGAACCTCGACGCCAAGCTCCGCGTTCAGACCCGTACCCAGATCGCCTCGCTGACCCGCCGTCTCGGCGTCACCACCGTGTACGTCACGCACGACCAGACCGAGGCCCTCACCATGGGTGACCGCATCGCCGTGCTCAAGGACGGCGTGCTGCAGCAGGTCGGAACCCCGCGCGAGCTCTACGCGGAGCCGAACAACGTGTTCGTCGCCGGCTTCATCGGCAGCCCCGCCATGAACCTGTTCGCCGCGGATGTCACCGAGGGCGGCATCCAGTTCGGCACCGCCGTCGTGCCCGTCGACCGCGACGTGCTGGCCAAGGCCGGCAAGAACGTCACGATCGGCGTGCGCCCCGAGGACGTCGTCGTCTCGACCAGCGCGAGCAACGGCCTCACGGTCGCCGTCGACCTGGTCGAGGAGCTCGGCGCCGACGGTTACCTGTACGGCCACACCGAGGTCGACGACAAGCGCGTCGACATCGTCGGCCGCGTCGACGGTCGCGTGCACCCGAACGCCGGCGAGACGGTCTACATCACGCCGAAGCCGGGCCACGTGCACATCTTCGACGCCGAGAGCGGCGAGCGCCTCGGTGGCGCTGTCGTCGACTAAGCGCACACCTCATCAGTAGAAGGCCCCGACGGGAATCATCCAGTCGGGGCCTTCTTCCTTCTCACCGGCCGAGAGGCCGGATCGCAATAAACTGGATGGCTATGGCCGGCTCCCTGAACATCACCGCGGCGACGGTCGACCCTGCGCTGCTCGACCTCCCGTGGGACCTGCCGCTCGACGAGTGGCCGAATGACCACATCGCCCTGCTGCCCAAGGGCATCTCGCGGCATCTGGTGCGGTTCGCGAACCTCTCCGGCTACGTCATCGCCATCAAGGAGACGACGGGTGAGATGGCCAGGCGCGAGTACGACATGCTGCGCACCCTGCAGCGCGTCGACGTGCCGTGCGTCGACCCGGTGGCCGTCATCGAGGGTCGCGCGGACGAGTCGGGCAAGCCGCTCAAGCCCGTGCTGGTCACCAGGCATCTGAAGTTCTCGCTCCCCTATCGTGCCCTGTACTCCCAGACGCTGCGGCCGGACACCGCGACCCGACTGGTCGACGCACTGGCGGTGCTGCTGGTGCGTCTGCACATGGCCGGGTTCTTCTGGGGCGATGTGTCGCTGTCCAACACCCTGTTCCGGCGGGATGCCGGCGCCTTCGCGGCCTATCTGGTCGACGCCGAGACGGGGCAGCTCTACGAGGGCGGCCTCTCGAACGGGCAGCGCGAGAACGACCTCGAGATCGCGCGGGTGAACATCGCGGGCGAGCTGATGGACATCGCCGCGGGCGGCCGGCTCGCGGAGGAGCTCGACGCGGTCGAGGTGGCGGGCGGCATCATCACCGCTTACCGCTCGCTCTGGAAGGAGCTCACCGGCAGCGAGTCGTTCTCGGCCTCTGAACGCTGGCGCATCGCCCAGCGCGTCCGCAGACTCAACGAGCTCGGATTCGACATCGAGGAGCTCGCGATCCGCACGAACGAGGGCGGCGCGAGCGTGCGCATCCAGCCGAAGGTCGTCGACGCCGGGCATCACCAGCGACGGCTGCTGCGGCTCACTGGGCTCGACGCGCAGGAGAACCAGGCAAGGCGGCTGCTGAACGATCTGGACTCCTACGCGGCGACGGTGGCGAAGCCGGGCATGGACGAGGAGGCCCTGGCCCACGAGTGGCTGCTGCGCGTGTTCGAGCCCGTGGTGCGTGCCATCCCCGCCGACCTGCGAGGCAAGCTCGAGCCGGCCGAGGTCTTCCATCAGCTTCTCGACCACCGCTGGTACATGTCGCAGGAGGAGAGCCGCGACGTACCGCTCGCCGAGGCGCTCTCCTCGTACATCAACGACGTGCTGCGGCACCGCAGAGACGAGGCGACGGTGATCGCCCCGGTCACCGAGGCCATCACTGTGCCCACGGATGTCATCGACGACGACGACTGGATGTCGAAGGTCTGATCCACCAGGGCCCGGTCATCCCGCCCGGTCATCCCACGGAGGGCATCGCGTCCCAGCTGATCGTGCCGTCCTTCTGCCAGGTCGCGGTCACCGCGAGCGGACGGCCGTCGAGGTCGCGCGTCACGTCCTTGGTGAGCGACAGCCCGTGCTTGGCGATCCCGCTCAGGGTGGTGCACGTCTCGGCGACCCTCTCGTCTCCCGCGACCGCCACCAAGCAGTACTCGCCGTTCAGCCGCCTCGCCGCGTAGATCGCGCTGCTCTCCTGCAGGGTCAGGCTGTTCGCCACCGGGTAGAACGAGGGGTCGAATCCTGCGGTCACGGCATTCGGCAGGTCGCCGACGATGCGGGGCGAGTGGAAGTACTCGTCCACGGCGGCAGCGGGGAGCGGCACGTAGAAGGGAACGGCCCGCGACGACACGGGAGTGGGCTCCGGGTGGCTGGATGCCGAGGGTCCGCCGACGGCTGCGGAGACCCCGAGCGTGGCCAGCACTCCGACGATGAACGCCGCGACGCCGACGAGAAGTGTCGGCAGGATGCCTCGCCGGGTCGGCCGCTCGTGTCGGGAGTCGTCGAGTGAGGCATCCGCGCCGGGAACCGCGGCCCACTGCGGGCCTTCGTCGTCGCCGGGCGCAGGCATCCCGCCGTCGTTCCGGTCAGGACGTGGTGCGCCCGCAGGACCGTCGTCCGTCGAGGTTGGGGCATGCTCCCTGTCGTACTCGGCGAGCGCCCACTCGCTGGGCGTCATGCGCACGGTCTCCCCCGTCACCGGGTCGCGGTATTCCCGCACATCCTCCGACGCGCCCTCACGGGAGTAGGCACGTTCGAGCAGACGTCGCCGTCTGTCATCCATGTCGACAGCGTAGGCACGGGTTCCCGAGTCCGTGTTGGCGACTCAGCTCGCGTCGGCCTCCGAGCGCCGCTTGGCGATCTCGTAGAGCGTGACGCTCGCGGCGATGCCGGCGTTCAGCGACTCGGTGGCTTCGCTGATCGGGATCGACACGATCGCGTCGCACGTCTCGCTGACCAGCCGGGAGAGTCCCTTGCCCTCGCTGCCGACCACGATCACCACGCCGCGATCGGCGAGCTCGAGCGAGTGCAGCGACACGTCGCCGTCACCGTCGAGACCGAGCACGAACAGTCCGCGCTTCTGCAGGCCCTTCAGCGTCTGGGTGAGGTTGGGCGCCATCGCGACAGGTGTGCGCGCCGCGGCGCCGGCCGAAGTCTTCCATGCCGACGCTGTGACTCCCACCGACCTGCGCTGCGGAACGATCACGGCTTGCCCGCCGAACGCTGCGGTCGAGCGGATGATCGCCCCGAGGTTGCGCGGATCGGTCACGCCGTCCAGCGCGACGAACAGCGGGGTCTGACCTCGCTCGAGCACCTGGTCGAGCACGTCTTCCGGTTGCGCGTACTCGTACGGCGGCACCTTGAGCGCGACACCCTGGTGCACGGCGTCGCGACCCGACATGCGGTCGAGCTCGGGCCGCACCACCTCGAGCACGGGAATGCCGCGCTTCGTGGCGAGCGTGAGGATCTCCTTCACTCGGTCGTCGACCTCGATGCGGGTGGCGACGAAGAGCGTCGTGGCGGGGATGCGCGCACGCAGCGCCTCGAGCACCGAGTTGCGGCCGGTGACGATCTCGGCGTCATCCGACGTGGCTCTGCGGTTCGCGGAGCCCCCTGCCGTGTTGGAGCGCTGACCGCTGCGCCCAGCTGCCTTCGCGGCCGCGCGCTCTGCGAGCGCCTTGCGCTTGGCCGCTGCGTGGTACTGCCGGTCCTCCGCCTTGGGCGTCGGACCCTTGCCCTCCAGCGCTTTGCGACCCTGCCCGCCCGACCCCTTGGTCGGGCCCTTCTTCGATTTGCGCACGGCTCCCGCGCGCGGCTTATTCGCCATCGATACTCCAATGTGCACCCGTCGGGGTGTCTTCGATCGTGATGCCCGCCTCGGCGAGCTCTGAACGGATCCGGTCGGCGGCGGCGAAGTCGCGAGCCTGCCTGGCTGCCTGCCGATCGGCAAGAAGTGTGCGCAGCAACGCGTCAAGGGCGGCGCGCACCGGGGAATCCGTCTGAGCCTTCCAGGTCGCAGAGAGCGGATTGATGCCGAGCACCTCTGTCATCGCGACGACCTGGCCGCGCGCTGAGGCCGCCGCGCCGAGGTCTTCGCCGTCGAGCGCCTGGTTGCCGGCGCGTACGGTGTCGTGCAGCACCGCGAGCGCTTGGGGAACGCCGAAGTCGTCATCCATCGCCGCCGCGAAGGCGTTCGGGATGACCTCGACTCCGCTCGACGCGAATCGGGTGCCCGCAAGCCGGCGGTCGACGCGATCGAGGAAGCCCGAGATGCGCTCCATCGCCGCCTCGGCTTCGGCGAGCGAGCCTTCTGTGAAGTCGATCGTCGAGCGATAGTGCGCCGACCCGAGGTAGTAGCGAACGACCAGCGGTCGTGCGGCGCCCCGCAGGGCGGCCCCGGACACCGAGTTGCCGAGCGACTTCGACATCTTCAGACCCCCCACGTTCACGAGGCCGTTGTGCCCCCAATAGCCGGCGAACCCCTCGCCCGCC
>JBQCJQ010000111.1:0-3459 GCA_051952615.1 Humibacter sp. | reverse complement strand
GAACAGCGCCTCGGTAGCGGCGATGACGGCGTTCGTCGCTTCCGCACCGTGCACGAGTGTCGTCACCTCACGTGCGAGGGTGCGCTGGGCCTCGCGCTTGTACGGCTCGTCGGCCACCGCCTGCTCCAGGCGTTCGATCTCGGCGCGCGGCAGGAAGGTGAAGATCTTGAGGCGCTCGACGACGTCGTCGTCCAGCGCATTGAGCCAGAACTGGTAGAAGGCGTACGGGCTCGTCAAGGCGGGATCGAGCCAGACGGCGTTCCCTTCGCTCTTGCCGAACTTGGTGCCGTCGCTGTTGACGACGAGCGGGGTGCCGATGGCGTGCACCGACACTCCCTCGACGCGGTGGATGAGATCCGTTCCGCTCGTCAGGTTGCCCCACTGGTCGCTTCCACCCGTCTGGAGCACGCACCCGTACTGCCTGTAGAGCTCGAGGAAGTCGTAGCCCTGCAGGATCTGGTAGCTGAACTCGGTGTAGCTGATGCCGGCATCGGAGTTCAGCCTCGCCGCGACGGCATCCTTCTTGAGCATGGTGCCGACGCGGTAGTGCTTGCCGACGTCGCGGAGGAAGTCGATGGCCGACAGCGGCGCCGTCCAATCGAGATTGTTGACCAGGCGAACCGGGTTGTCGCCCTCATCGCTGAGGAAGCGGGAGACCTGGGCCTGCAGCCGGCCGACCCATTCCGAGACCGTCTCCTTGGTGTTGAGCGTGCGCTCGGCGGATGGCCGAGGATCGCCGATGAGCCCCGTCGAGCCGCCGACGAGTCCGAGCGGGCGGTGCCCTGCCAGCTGCAGTCGCCTCATGACATTCAGCTGCACGAGGTTGCCGAGGTGCAGGCTCGGCGCCGTCGGGTCGAACCCGCAGTATAACGTGAGCGGCCCTGAGGTCAGGGCCGCGTGAAGCGCCTCTTCGTCCGTCGACACGTGCACATGGCCACGCCAGACGAGTTCCTGCCAGACGTCGTCGAAGCTGGCATCGTTGGTCTGGGTGGCGAGGACGTCGGCTGGCACGCGACAACAGTAGCAAGGGCTCTCTGCTTATTCTCTTCCGAATTATGCCTTGAAGCTTAAGTTGTACGAGATTAAGTGTGTATGCTTATATCAACGTGGATGTCAGTGGGAGGGTTCATGTTCGTCATCACCGCCGACCAGGTGGACAGCCGCAGCCGCCCCGACATCGTCGAGCCGACGCGACGCCGTCTCGACGAAGCCTTCGCCGGGCGTCTGGCGCTCGCGGTCGATCGCAATGCCGGCGACGAGCTGCAGGCCATGACGGACGACGCCGATGCAGCACTCGCCATGGTGCTCGACCTCAGCCGCGCCGGGGAGTGGAGTGTCGGCGTCGGATGCGGCGAGGTGCGACATCCCTTGCCCGATACCGTGCGCGCAGCCACCGGCCCGGCGTTCTACGCCGCCCGGGAGGCCGTCGATGCCGCCAAGAAGCGACAGACACGATTCGCCTTGCGTTCGGGAGCGGATGCACGGGCGGTGCAGGCGTCGGACCTCGAGGCCATCGTCGACCTGCTGCTCGCCCTGCGCGAGAAGCGCAGCGCCGCGGGATGGGAGCTCTACGACCTGATGGCCGGAGGGATGACCCAGCGCGACGCCGCCGCACGTCTCGGTGTGAGCGAGCCGGCCGTGAGCTCCAGAGCGCGTGCCGCAGGCATCCACCCGGAGACCGCCGCCGTGCCGGCCATCACTAGGCTGTTGCACGATCTTGACCGCGCGTCGAGCGAGGGAGCTGCCGAATGACCGTGTATCCGATCGCGCTCTCCGTGGTGCTGCCCGTGCTCTACTGGGCGCTCGTGATCGTCGTGGTCGGGCTCGGAGTCGCCGCCTCCGCAGTCACGATCAAGACCCCGAAGCGGTGGCTGGTCATCGCTGCGGCGACGTCCGTGGTCGTCGGACTGCTTCTGGTCGTGCTCCCGCACGGTCATCCGTTCCCCGCGGTCAGCGCGCTCCTCGGTCTCGCCGTGCTCGCGCTCAGCGTTCTCGGCGGCGGCCCCGCGGTGCTCTTCGTGCTCGCGGTCGCGTCGAGGGACACCGTGCGCGAGGGCCTCCACGGCGGCATCGTCATCGAACGCGAGGACGCCCCAGCCTCCGGCGAGGTGCTGCGGGGCGGAACGGTCATCGGCATCTTCGAGCGCATCGCGACCACCGGAAGCATCATGGCGGGGTTCCCCGAGGCGATCGCCGTCGTCGTCGCGATCAAGAGCGTCGGCCGGTTCACCGAGCTCGATGTCGCAGAGGTGCGCGAGCGGTTCATCATCGGGACGCTCGTGAGCCTGGTCTGGGCGGCGGCGTGCGGCGGTCTCTTCAGGTTCGCGATCGGGCTCTAGGGCACCGAGAACCTAGGGCACCGAGATCGCCTTCGGATGACGCTTGTAGGGCGACACCGTAGGGTCACCCTGAATCCAGTAGCGCCAGGGAAACGCGGTGGCGTCTCCCCCGTGGCCGCTGACCCCCGTGCGCGGTCCGGTCGCGATGACGCCCACCGGGTCATCCGCGAGCTCCACGGCGAACGGCGGCGCGAAGGCATCCGCTCCGTTCTCGTCGAGATGGATGCCCAGCGCGACCGTGAGCCGAGCAGGGCCTCGCGCCAGGTCGCGGTCCGCGATGCGTTCGCCCCTTCGAGCTCTGGCGAGCTCGATGCCGTCGACGACCTCCCCCGCCCTGAGCAGCACCGCCGACGCTTCGCCATCAGGCGAGCACACGAGATTCGCGCAGGTGTGCATGCCGTACGTGAAGTAGGTGTACACGTGTCCGGGCGGCCCGAACATCACGCCGTTGCGCTTCGTTCGTCCGCGGAACGCGTGCGATCCGGGATCGGTGCCGTCACCCAGGTAGGCCTCGACCTCGGTGATGCGCAGCGTGACCGGTCCGGCGTCAGTGACGTGGGTCAGCCGTGCGCCGAGGATCTCGGGCGCCACCTCGAGCGACGTGCGTTCGAAGAAGGACCTGTCCGGCGTCGTCATCGTGGAAGGTGCGGCCTAGAAGAGCCGGCCGCCGAGTGCGATGGTCGCGATGATGCCGCCGATGATGACGACGGCAGCGACGATCGCGATCGTGTTGATCAGCCAGCGCGGGCTGCCCACCTTGTGCGGACGCGAACCGGAGTTCTCGTGGGTGCCCTTCTTGTCGGAGCCGTTCTCGCCCGCTGTGCCACGCGAGGGCGTCATCCTTTCGTCCCTTCCTCGAAGAGCGCATCGGAGAGCACCCGGATGCGCTCGGTCAGGTGCGAGCGTTGCTCGGCGACGCGCGACGGCGCCGTCCCCCCGAGCCCGTTGCGGGACTCGACGGATCCCTGCAGGGTGAGCACGCCGCGGACCTCGGGGGTGAGAGAGGGCGACACCGCGGCGAGCGCGTCGTCGTCCACCTCGTCGAGCTCGAGGCCGTTCGCCTCCGCGTAGGCGACGAGCGAGCCGGTGATCTCGTGCGCGTCGCGGAACGGAACGTGCT
>JBQCJQ010000110.1:0-5272 GCA_051952615.1 Humibacter sp. | reverse complement strand
TCACAGCGGACCTCGACCTGGAGCTGCTCCCGCTGTCGACGGGCAGGCGTTGGCTGCTCGGACGCCGTCCGGAGCTGTACGGCGTGCTGACGCGACCATCCGGAGCCGAGCGCGACGCGCGCGCCGCTCGTCACTCCGATGCCCCGGTGCCCGACGACTTCCGCGTCACGGACTGAACGACCGCGAGAAACACAGAAGAGCCCCGGTTCGCCGGGGCTCTTCTCTCTGTAGCAGGAGCGGGGCTTGAACCCGCGACCTCACGATTATGAGTCGTGTACCCGTAGCCGCTCGCAATGCGAGCCACTACCGAAGAAGACGCGACTGCCGCGCCGCGGTGCTTGCGCGCGGGTGCTCCTCCCCCATCCGCACCGCGACGGGCGTGTGGGTGCGCTGCGGTTCCCGAATCAAGTCCAAGTGCGAGTCCTGCGCTGAGCTTTACCGTGGTGACTGGGCCGCGATCGCCCGCTCGGGAGTCTTCGATGGGCCGGTCGCGGAGTTCCGCTTCTACCTGCTCACGCTCACCGCTCCATCGTTCGGACGAGTGCACCGTGTGCCGCGCGACAGTGGGCAGCGGGTCGGTGTTTGCGGGTTCGGGGTCGAGCACTCCGCGGTGGATGCCGGGCTGCGTGGGGTTCCGCTCGACGGTGGCGCGTACGACTACGCGGGACAGGTGGCGTGGAATCGGGATGCGGGGCTGCTGTGGGATCGGACGCGGCGGCGTGTGCGGGATCGATGGGACTCGCTGGAGTACTTCGTCGTTCGCGAGTGGCAGGACCGGGGCGTGCTGCACGTGCACGCGATCATCCGGGTTGCCCGCTTTGAGGCTCCTTCGCCTGACGTGTTGCGGGATGCTGCGCGAAGCGCGACGGCGGTGTCGCTGGTAGACGCTGGCGCGCTCGTGGAGTGGGGCGAGCAAGCGCGCTGTGATGCTTTCCGCGCGGACGGCGACGGGGCGAAGACCATCTGGTATCTGTCCAAGGCGCTCAACTACGTCCTGAAGGACGTGGCTACGGCATCGGACGATGCGCCCGTGGACGTGTGGCGGCATCAGGTCGCGCTCAGCGCCGCGGCCCGCCGCATGCGCTGCTCTCGTGACTGCCAGCCGCGGGACTGTGCGAGCCTCGTGCACAAGCGTTACGGGTCGCGCTCTCAGGTCGTTAGCGCCTCCCGTCGCACCAAGAACCGCACGGGCTGGTCCTTCACCGGCTTGACTCGAGCCGTACAGCGCCGGCTACGCCGCGAGTGGTGGGAATCGCGGCTGCGGGATGAAGCCGGCTCTGCGGTGCCGGCTGTCGCGCCGGCACCGCTGGAAGACCTTGCGGCGCGCTCGCGGCGCGAGCTGATCGCGCGGGGCTGGTCCGCGCCATGAAGGGACGAACCATGATGTGCTTAAACCACAACCACACCGACGATGAACCGCTCCCAGACTGGGAGATTTGTGTGCGGGACGCATTCGGGCGTCCCGGTGAACCGCTCGGCGGTGTGACGGGACTCGTCCAGACGCCCGAGGCGGCGCTGGATGCCTTCCTTTCGTCGTGGCCCGAGCTGGCGGTGTACCCGCTCATCGCGGTGCGGTCGACGATCGCGCCACCGTGGTCGATGTACGAGTGGGAGTGAGCGGAGCGGGCGGGGCGAGAAGTGGTGCCGCGTGCGGCACGCGCTCGGCCCGCCCGCTCCGCTCGCGCCCGTCGCATATGAGCCGTTACACGACGGCGAGGGCAACCGGAGCGCGAAGCGCGGAGGGCGGCAGTCGATAGGATCCGATCAAGACCTTGGAGGTTGCGTTGAGTGATCCAGTCATCGTCCGCAGTTTCCTCTATCTGGATGCCGAAAGGGTTCGGTCGCTTGCAGCCCAGCTGCTGGGTGGAGTTCCAGAGACAGTCGCTCAGGATCGGTCACACGAGGTCGGCGGGACGGCGAAGGCCGAAGCTGGCCTCTTGAAGTTCCTACGCGCGAGTGGTGAGGCCGACTACCGGTATCGCCGTTCGTCGACTGAAACGAGCAGCCTGCACCACCAGGTCTACGTCCAGTTCGAAGAGCTGCTGTCGGAGAAGAACGCGCTGGAGGAGATCGGCGAAGGGTTCGACTTCGCTGAGTGGACGCCTTCCCATTTTCGCGACGGGGCCTTCTTCCGTGCTCGCGGACGCGTCCAGATCGCGGACTACTCTCGGACGATCGAGACCATGCAGGGCTTCCCTTCACTGCTGAAGGCATTCGCGACTATCCAGACGACAAACATTCAGAACGAGATCGATGCAGGCAAGCTCACGGCAGCTGAGGGGACGCTGAAGAAGCGCGAGCTTCAACAACTGCAGAACACCGTCAAGGGGTTCTCCGTTGACTCCTTGGCTGCCCTCGGCCGAGCGATGTACGCCGACGGCGCCCTCCGTGTGAAGGTACATCCCACGGGTGCCCCAGCACTGCACGTGATTGTGGGGACGGGCAACCCCGAATCCCTTCTCGTCGAGCTCGGCAACGAGGGCGTCATGCAGTCGCCGGACACGACGGCATGGACGATTGTCGGGCAGATGTCGGCGGCGGCGATGTCCACGGGTCTGAACACGATTCCGACCGGGAACGGAATTGAGGACGCCATTGAGGGCATGACGAACGGATTCCGTGGCCTGGTGAAGACGGGCAACGCGGCTACCTTCCCCGTGATGGAGTGCACTCCGATCGCGATCTATAGAGAAACGCAGGTTGGTTGAGGCCTCCTTGATCCTGTGTAGAAGATTTCGGGAGGAGGTCGCGTCACCATCTGAGGGCTAGCGAGGGGGAGGCCTTGAATTGATACGCGGCTCTAGTCTGGCCCGATGAGTTCTCGGACTATCCCGGAGCCGGTGAAGCGCGCCGTCCGCCAACGAACGGGGTTTGGGTGCGTGATCTGTGGGCATCCGATCACGCAGTACGAACACATCATCCCGTGGGCCGAGGTGAAGGCTCACGACGTAGCGAACATCACGCTTTTGTGCTGGAACCACCATGGAGAAGTCACGAAGGGCCTGCTGAGCAAGACGGCCGTGCGGGAACACGACCGCGATCCCCACAACCTGAAGCGGGGGCGCACGACACCGTACCCGCTGCCCTTCGACAGAGCGCATTCACCGCGCTTCTTACTCGGCGGACACGAGTTCCGTGCTCCTGCGGGAGCTACGAAGTTCTTTCCTGTCGTTATCGACAACGAGCCTCAGATGCGCATTGACGCCGAGAACGGACGAGCCGTCCTAACCCTGACACTGCGCGATCAGCAAGATCGACCGATATTGAGCGTCCACCGGAATGAGCTACGAGTGAACGTCGGCGCATTCGACTACAGGGTTGAAGGGCAGGAATTCCGCATCGATGAGGCACGGCGCGGAACGGTACTTCGAATGCGCTACGAGCACGAACAGAACGCGATTCAGATCGAGCAGGCCGTGTTCCGCGCGCGTGGTGTCGAGTTTCAGGTGCGCGATGGAGCGCCAATCCACACGGCCTCGGCTTCTGGCGCACGAGTCAACGTGAATGGCAGCATCATCGGCCAGGTCGGGATCGCGCTCGGCAAGTACTCGCTCGGCATGGGAGCGGCGATTTGGAATGAGGATCCTGCGAGGCAGCCCCACCCAGCCGGTGAGCGGGCGTTCGGGCGCGTATCCCCGCCTAGCGGTACGCTGTAGTCCAAGATTCGAGACTAGGACGTGTGGTCGTGGCGGATTTCAGATCGGAACGTATGCCCTCCCCTGAAGGCGAAGGGCGCGCGAAGCATGCGCTCGAGCAGGCGTGGGAGACGTACTACGACGCGAACGCCAAGGCGAACAAGCCGATCTACGCCGCGCTGCCCTTTCTCAAGTCGCTGCTGCGCGGGTACACCGCCTCGAATCTGTTCGACCTGTTCGGCTTCTGGGTCGCCTGGCGGCTCCTCGGCGGCTTCGAAGGCATGCAGAAGCAGTTCGGGATGAGCCGGTCGTCGCTATACCGGCGCATCGCGCTGTTCCGGCGCGTTTTCGGCGAGCATCCTGACGTCTACGAGTTCCCGGGCATCACAGTCGATCCGGCGGCATTCGCGGTCGGCATGTCGGAACGGAAGCCTCCCCCTCCAGCGAGCTAGTCTCAAACTGTTGCACTAGCACGGCTGCCGGATATAGTCTCCAAATGTGAGACTAGACCCGACCGCGACGACCCTTGCCGAGTTCTTCGGCGAGTATCGCGCGCTCGTTGAGGACGGCCTCACATCGAACGCTCGTCAGTCGTACGCGCGCGCGTGGGCGCTGCGCGTCGAGCCCTCTCTCGGATCGCTTCCGCTCGCCGAGCTTCGACCCCTCACGATCGCCAGGGCTCGTGCGGTCTGGTCTGGCGCAGACTCCACCAAGGGCGATGCGATCGCCCTTCTGTCGAAGATTCTCAACCTGGCAGTGATGGACGGGCTCATTCCCGCAAACCCCTGCCGGTCACTCCCCCACTCACGCGGAAAGGCACGCGAGGCGGAGTGGACGTCCCGCGCGCTGGATGATCTGCAGGTGCGCCGGATGCTCGCGCTGACGAGCTTCCACCCTTCGGGGCAACGCGCTCTAGCTGGGCTTGCCTTCACTGGTCTGCGGCTCGGCGAGCTTGTTGGGCTCCCCTGGGAGGACCTGGACGAGCTGCGGGGCTTCCTGACGGTGCGGCGCACATTCTCCCCCGATGGTCACGGGCGCATGGAAGAGCGAGCTACGAAAAGCGGCAAGTCGCGTCAGGTTCCGATCATCGAGGAACTCACACCCTGGCTCGACGCAGCGCGCGGTCTTGGATTCGATCACATCTTCACCGGCAAGTTCGGCGGACCGTTCGACAGCGCCAACCTCGCACGCGCCCTTCGCTGGCCCGCGATCCGCGATCAGATTGCAACGTTCCCGGACGGGCAGCCGCTCCGCTTCCACGATCTGCGGCACACCTTCCTCTCCCGACTCGCTCGCCTCGGCGTCGCCCCGGCACGCATCCAGAAGGTCGCAGGTCACGCATCGATCACGACGACGGAGCGTTACACGCACCTGTCAGGCACCGAGGCCGCGCTCGCAGTTCGCGCGGCTGTCAACGGCGCGAATCGTGAGGTCACTTTTCGAGGGGGTGAGAGCGCGGCAAACACGGGCCAGACACGACAAAACCCCCGGAAATCCGGGGGTCTTGATCTGTAGCAGGAGCGGGGCTTGAACCCGCGACCTCACGATTATGAGTCGTGCGCTCTCACCAACTGAGCTACCCTGCCGCACTCATCCGCGGTCGTGATGACGGATGCTGCGAGCCCCGAGTCAGGATT
>JBQCJQ010000109.1:0-4965 GCA_051952615.1 Humibacter sp. | reverse complement strand
GAACCTGTTCTCCGACGACCGAGCGCTCACCGAAGCGATCCGGGCCGCTGGTGCCGAGCCGGCGGAGCTGGCCCGGTTGGCGCAGCTCGGCGAGCTGGCCGGCTCACCGCTCGCCCAGGACTGGGCCCGGCTGGCCAACAGCTACCCGCCGGTGCTGCGCAGCCACGACCGGTACGGCCACCGGATCGACGAGGTGGAGTTCCATCCGTCCTGGCATGAACTGATGTCGGTGGCGGTGGCCAACGGCCTGCAGGCCGCGCCCTGGGCACCGGACGCCGGCAAGCACGCGCACCTGACCCGGGCCGCCGGGTTCTACGTCTGGAGCCAGGTCGAGCAGGGGCATCTGTGCCCGATCTCGATGAGCTACGCGGTGCTGCCGGCGCTGCGGCACGCGCCGGAGCTGGCCGCCCGGTACGAGCCCGGCCTGCTGGCCCGCAGCTACGACTTCGGGCTGCGGCCGCCGGCCGACAAGGCCGGCCTGCTGGCCGGCATGGCGATGACCGAGAAGCAGGGCGGCTCGGACGTACGGGCCAACACCACCCGCGCCGAACCGGCCGAGGACGGCAGCTACCGGCTGACCGGCCACAAGTGGTTCTGCTCGGCGCCGATGTGCGACCTGTTCCTGGTGCTGGCCCAGGCCGAGCAAGGACTGAGCTGCTTCGCGGTGCCGCGGGTGCTGCCGGACGGCTCGCGCAACGTCTTCCGGCTGCAGCGGCTGAAGGACAAGCTGGGCAACCGCTCGAACGCCTCGAGCGAGGTCGAGTTCGACGGCACCGTCGGATTCGCGGTCGGGGAGCCGGGCCGTGGCGTGCGCACCATCATCGAGATGGTCGCGAGAACCCGGCTCGACTGCGTACTGGGCACGGCGGCCGGCATGCGGCAGTGCGTCGCGGAGGCCGCATGGCACGTGCGCAACCGAGCGGCGTTCGGACGCTCCCTGATCGACCAGCCCCTGATGCGCAACGTGGTCGCCGATCTCGCCCTCGAGTCAGAGGCGGCGACGGCCATCGCGCTCCGTCTTGCCAGGGCGCACGACGACGACGCCTCAGACGCCGACGTGGCGTTCCGCCGCCTGGCGACGGCCGTCGAGAAGTACTACGTGTGCAAGCGGGGGCCGGGTCACGCGTACGAGGCTCTCGAGTGCCTCGGCGGCAACGGCTACACAGAGGACTACCCGCTCGCCCGCCGGTATCGCGAGCAGCCGGTCATGGCGGTGTGGGAAGGTTCCGGGAATGTGATCGCGCTGGACATCCTCAGGGTGCTGTCCAGAGAGCCGGACTCCGTCGCCGCCGTGCGGGACGAGCTCGCGTCGGCGGCGCACGCCGACCGCAGGCTGGCCGAGGCGTTGCGCTCGATCGACACCCGGCTCACGCAGGCGTCGAGTCGGGATGTCGACGACGTCGCGTTCGACGCCCGCCGACTCGCCGAGGATCTGGCGGTCGCGCTCCAGGCCGTCGTGCTGCTCACCGGGGCCCCGGATGCCGTCTCCGGAGCGTTCTGCGCCTCGAGGCTCGGCGCCGAGCGCGGCTCGCTGTATGGAACGCTGCCCGCCGGCGTCGATGTGGCGGGCATCCTCTCCCGCGCCTGACGGCCGATCGCGACCCTAGACTGCACGGTGTGCGCATCGACATCGTGACGATCTTCCCCGCGATCTTCGACGCCCTCGACATCTCGCTGCTCGGCAAGGCGAGGCAGAACGGCATCGTCGATCTACGGGTGACCGACCTGCGCGATCACACCCACGACAGGCACCGTACGGTGGATGACACCCCCTACGGCGGCGGAGCCGGCATGGTCATGAAGCCCGAACCCTGGGGCGAGGCCTTGGACGCCGTTCTCGACGGTGGGGATGAGCACGATGCCACGCTCGACGGTCACGACGATCCCGTGGTGATCTTCCCGTCGCCGGCCGGTGAGGTCTTCACGCAGCGCATGGCGCGCGAGTTCTCCGAGGAGTCGCACCTGGTCTTCGGGTGCGGACGATACGAGGGCATCGATCAACGCGTCTTCGACGACGCGGCGAGCCGAGCCCGCGTGCGCCTGGTGAGCCTCGGCGACTACGTGCTCAACGGGGGAGAGGTCGCGGTGATGGCGATGATCGAGGCGATCGTCCGTCTCATCCCCGGCGTGGTCGGTAACCCGCAGAGTCTCGTCGAGGAGTCCCACGAAGACGGCCTGCTCGAGTATCCCTCGTACACGAAGCCGCCGGTGTGGCGAGGACGGGAGGTTCCGCCCATTCTGCTCAGCGGCAACCACGGTGCCATCGCGAAATGGCGGCGCGAGCAGCAGTTGGAGCGCACGAGGCGCGTTCGTCCCGATCTGATCGCCACGGACACCGCCGCGCCCGACCCCGTTGCGGAGGACTGAGCGGCGACCTCACGGGCGCCGTCAGCCCGCGGCGAACAGCGGTCCACTCCCAGCCGCCTTCCCTGTCGCCGCGCGTAGTCTGTGGACATGTGGCTGGGTAGGGCGCTTCTGAGATGGCAGTTGGTCGCCATCCCCGTTCTGCCGCTGTGGCTGCTCATCGGCTACGGCATCTTCGGTGCCGGTCCGGCAGGCTTCTTCCTGCTCTTCCTCGGCAGCGGCGTCTTGTTCGTGTTCCTCGCCGTCATCGCCGGGATGACGCGCCTCCGTCCAGCAGTGCGCGAGCGCCGCGCGCTCGGCGGATGGGACACGGTGCTGCTCGTCGCCTGGCACCTCGCGTTGATCGGCCTCGGGTTCTTCGGCGCCACGGGGATCGCGTTCGGTGTGGCGAGCGTCGTGCTCGGCCTCGGCGTCTTCTGGCTCACGGTGTGGGAGATGGCTCGCGAGTGGCGTGACCGGGTCGGAGCGGTCGCGGCACAGACATCCACTCCTCCGCGTCCCACCAGACGACCCGGTGACGACGGAGACGTCATCATCGTGCACGAGACCGGCAGGTAGCACGCCGAGAGGCCGCCTCACCGACAGCGTCGGTTTTGACGGCTCCTCGCTTCATGGCAGAATAGAAGACTGTGCCGCGGCACGGTCTCTGCCTCCGGGGAGACACGCACTGCACACCGGGTCTTCACGACACCGGGCGCGAACGGCACTCGATCATCCTCACCTCATCATTTGATCCGTGTTCGACCGGTGGCGGGCACAGAGAGCGAATTCATCATGCACATCCTCGACGTCGTCGACGCCGCTTCGCTGCGTTCGGACATTCCGGAGTTCCGCCCCGGCGACACCGTCAAGGTGCACGTCAACATCACCGAGGGAAACCGCTCCCGTATCCAGGTCTTCCAGGGCGTCGTCATCTCGCGCTCGGGCGAGGGTGTGCGCGAGACGTTCACCGTTCGCAAGGTGAGCTTCCAGGTCGGTGTCGAGCGCACGTTCCCCGTGCACTCGCCGGTCATCGACCACATCGAGCTCGTCACCCGCGGCGACGTGCGTCGCGCCAAGCTCTACTACCTGCGCGAGCTGCGCGGCAAGAAGGCGAAGATCAAGGAAAAGCGCGACGCGTAGTTCGCGCGACCTTTCGCACGACATCGGACTGCGTGTTCGCAGCCGATTCTGAGCTCCCGATCCCGTATCGTGGCTATGCCGCTCAGCGGCTCAATCGGTTCGGAAGCGCGGGGCACCTCGCGCTTATCCAACCTCAGTCGCCGATACACTGGCTCGGGAGCTCAGGCGGTTAAATGACGGACGACACTCTGCCCACGCGATCGGATCGTGTGGCTTCGGAGAAGAAATCGCGCCAGCGCGGCGTGAAGCTGTTCCTTCGTGATCTGGTGATCATTTTCGTGGTCGCCATCCTGGTCTCGTTCCTGATCAAGACCTTCGTCGTCAGGTCGTTCTACATTCCGTCCGGGTCGATGGAGAACACGCTGCAGATCAACGATCTGATCATCGTGAACGAGCTCGAACCGAACCTCATGCCGATCAAGCGCGGCGATGTCGTGGTCTTCACGGATCCCGGTGGCTGGTTGCCGCCCGCAGCACCGAGCAACCAGAACCCCGTCGCCGCGGGCATCGAGTGGGCGCTGTCCTTGGTCGGGCTCGCCGCTCCCGACAGCGATGACCACCTCGTGAAGAGGGTCATCGGGCTGCCAGGCGACCACGTCTCGTGCTGCAATGCGCTCGGCCAACTGGTCATCAACGGATCCCCGATCTCGGAGCCCTACACGGTCATCCCGCCGGGCGAGACCGACGCCGCCAGCGTGCACTTCAACGTCACGGTGCCCAAGGGCGACCTGTGGGTGATGGGCGACAACCGCTACAACTCGCAGGACTCCTCGCGAAACCAGAACCTTCCCGGCAGGGGCTTCGTTCCGATCAAGGATGTCGTGGGCCGGGCCATCGTGATCAGCTGGCCGATCAGCCACTGGAGCTGGCTTTCGAACTACCCGGAAGTGTTCAGGGGCGTCGAGGACGACAAGCAGTAAACCAGCGTCTACATGTAGGTTGGCCCGGTGACTTCTGGGACCACATCACGCCGGCGCAACGTGAAGCTGTTTGTCCGGGATCTGGTGATCATCTTCCTGATCGCCATTCTGGTTTCGTTTCTCATCAAGACCTTCGTCGTCAGGTCGTTCTACATTCCATCCGGGTCGATGGAGAACACGCTTCAGGTCAACGATCTGATCCTGGTGAACGAGCTGGAACCGAACCTCATGCCGATCAAGCACGGCGATGTCGTCGTTTTCACGGATCCGGGCGGCTGGTTTCCGCCTGCGCCGCCGAGCAACCAGAACGCGATCGCTGCGGGCATCGAATGGGCGTTGTCCCTGGTCGGGCTGGCCGCTCCCGACAGCGACGATCACCTCGTCAAGCGAGTGATAGGGCTGCCCGGCGACCACGTCTCGTGCTGCAACGCGTCGGGGGGGAGCTGGTCATCAACGGAACAGGGATCTCCGAGCCCTACATCAACGTCCCGCCTGGCCGCGACGCGGCCGCCGTTCATTTCGACGTGAACGTGCCAAAGGGCGATCTCTGGGTGATGGG
>JBQCJQ010000108.1:0-2445 GCA_051952615.1 Humibacter sp. | reverse complement strand
ATGACCACACCGTGAGTTCCCCCGTGCAAAGCTCCGAGCGTCGCGCCCGGCACATGACGCCGCGCCGCGGGAAGCACCGCGGGCGCGACACGGGCGACAGCTTCACGAGAGGATTCACGGCGCTCGGCGAGCTCGCGCTGGCAGGCGTGCAGGTCTCGGCGCGTGCCGTCGATCTGGCGACCGGTGCGGTGCTGTTCTCGGTTGACGACCACGTCGTGATGCCGACCGCGTCGATCGGCAAGGTACTGCTGCTCGTCGAGGTCGCCGCTCGGCTCGAGTCCAGGGAGACCAGCCCGCTCAGCCTCGTCGACCGGTTGCACACCGACGCCGTCGGCTCGTCGGGCATCTGGCAGCACCTCGCGGTTCCGTCGCTGCCGCTGGCCGACCTCGCCGCGCTCGTGGGCGCCACCAGCGACAACCTCGCCACCAACGTGCTGCTGCGCCGCGTCGGCCTCGACTCGGTCGGGGCCCGCACCCAGGAGCTCGGCCTCACCCGCACCGCCTTGCTCGACCTGGTGCGCGACCATCGCGGCCCCGACGACGCCCCGCAGCTCTCCGTTGGCAGTGCCAAAGAGCTGACCTGGCTCTTCTCCGCGCTCGCCAGGGGCGAGGTGGTCGATGCGCGCACCAGCAAGCGCGTCGTCGGCTGGCTCTCGCTCAACTACGACCTCTCCATGGTGGCCAGTGCGTTCGGCCTCGATCCGCTCGCGCATCGCGCCCCGGATCACGGCGTGCTGCTGATGAACAAGACCGGGTCGGAAGTCGGTGTTCGCAGCGAGGTCGGCGTGCTCCGTGGGCCGCGCGCGGGTGTCGCCTACGCGGTGTCGACGCACTACGACGACACCGATCTCGTGGCGCGACTCGGCGTTCTCGACGGCATGCGGGCCGTCGGCCGCGACCTGCTCGAGTACGTCCACTGACCTCCGCGTAGCAGCCGTTGCACGCGTATGAGCACTTTGTAAAGATTTGGGACACGACGCGAAGTTTTCATTGCGTCGCCTTTTGACCGTCGTCTAGCGTTCAGGACATTGCAACCGTGCAACGCAGGGGTCCGACACGCCCCTTCAACGACGTGAAAGGCAATACAAGATGCGTTCAAAGAGGATCATCGGGGCGGTGGCCGCGGCAGCGGCGGTCGCGCTCCTCACAGCAGGATGTGTGAACCAGGCGTCGACCGGAGGTTCGACCAGCGGAGCGAGCAAAGTCGACCTGCCCGTTCAGACATCCATCACCGTGCCGAAGGACGCCGTTCTGCCCGCGGGCGACGGCAATGCCAAGTGCCCGAGCGGTCTCACCATCGCCTACATCGGCGCAGAGACCGGCGCGAACGCCCAGCTCGGCATCAACATCTACAACGGCGTTCAGCTGGCGATCGACCAGCACAACAAGGCCAACCCCGGCTGCCAGGTGACCTTCAAGAAGTTCGACACCGAGGGCGACCCCGGCAAGGCTCCCGGCGTGGTGACGCAGGCCGTCAACGAGAAGGACATCATCGGCGTCGTCGGACTCCCGTTCTCCGGTGAGTCCCAGGCCACGGGCGGCATCTTCCAGCAGGCGGACCTGGTGCACATCACCGCGTCGGCCACGAACCCGCAGCTGACCCAGAACGGCTGGACGACGTTCTTCCGTGCGCTCGGCAACGACAACGTGCAGGGGCCGGCCGCCTCGACCTTCATCACGAAGGAGCTGAAGGACAAGAAGGTCTACGTCGTGCAGGATGACTCCGACTACGGCATCGGACTGTCGAACGCCATCCAGAAGGCGCTCGGTTCCAGCGTCGTCGGCACCGACAAGGTGACGACCGGCCAGAAGGACTTCTCGGCGACGGTCAGCAAGATCGTCAACGCCAAGCCCGACGCGGTCTTCTACTCCGGCTACTACGCGGAGGGTGCGCCGTTCGACCAGCAGCTCGTCAACAAGGGCTACAAGGGCGCCTTCGTCGGACCCGACGGTGTGAAGGATGACCAGTTCATCAAGCTCGCAGGTGACGCGTCGAACAACGCATACTTCACCTGCCCGTGCATCCCTGGCGAGCTGATCACCTCGTTCTCGAACCAGTACCAGTCGGCGTTCAACGCGGCACCGGGAACGTACTCGGTCGAGGGCTATGACTCGGCGACCATCCTGCTCGCGGGCATCGACAAGGGCAACACCGACCGCAGCAAGCTCCAGAGCTGGGTCAAGAACTACAACGCCGACGGTCTGAGCAAGCACTACCAGTGGGACTCCACGGGCGAGCTCTCCAAGTCGACGGTGTACGGCTACAAGGTCGACAACGGCAAGATCGTCTCGGTCGGTGTGATCGGCTAGACGGGGCAGCCATATCGAGCCGCGGGGGGGGGGGGGGGGGGGGGGGGCCCCCCCCACCCCCCACAAAACAAAAAAAAAAAAAAAACAAACACAACCCCCAAACAAAAAAAAAAAAAAAAAAAAAACAAAAAAAAA
>JBQCJQ010000107.1:0-2945 GCA_051952615.1 Humibacter sp. | reverse complement strand
CGGCTCGCCCTACGGCGCACCGACGGGCGGGGTGGGCGTGGATGCCGGCGCATACGCTCAACCCGGATCGGGCCCGGTCCGGTGAGCGCGACAGCGCCCCCGGTGCCGCTCACGCGCACGCCACGGCAGAGCCTGCGCAGGGCACGCGGCTGGCTGGTACTCGTCGCGGTGCTCGTCGTCGGCGCCGCGATCGCCCTTGCTGTGCAGCTGTCGCTTGCGACGTCATCCTCCGATCCCATGGGCGCGAACAACCCGGCACCGCAGGGCGGTCAGGCGCTGGCCCGCGTGCTCGCCCAGCACGGAGTCGAGGTGAAGACGGCCAGCACGCTACAGCAGGCACGGCGGGCGGCGTCCATTCGCGATGACACCACCGTGATGCTCTCGGACCCCAATGGACTGCTGAACACCGACCAGCTGCAGGAGGTGCTCGCCCAGGGTTCGGATGTGGTCGTCATCGGCCCGAACTTCACGGCGCTCTCGGCGATCGCACCCGACATCCACGAGGCCGGCAAGGCGACGGTGTCGACATCGCAACGCCCGTCGTGCACGCTCGTCGCGGCCCAGAACGCCGGACGCGTCGCCGGGGTGCGCGACTCGTACCGCGCGACAGGGAACGCGACACCGTGCTTCCGGGTGGGGTCGGCGTACGCGATCGCGCAGACCATCAACGACGACGATTCCGTCACGGTCGTCGGTTCGCAGCTGTTCGACAACGAGCACATCGGGCAGGCGGGCAACGCTGCGCTGGCGATCGGGCTGCTGGGCGGCGACCGCACGCTCGTCTGGTACCTGCCGACGCAGGCGGATGTGCAGGCATCCGGTCCGCCGACGCTCGCGCAGATCACCCCGCAGTGGCTCACGCCCGCCATCCTGCTGCTGATCGCCGTCGTCGTGGCCGCGGCGGTGTGGAGCGGACGCCGATTCGGTCCGCTCGTGGTCGAAGACCTCCCCGTCGTGGTGCACGCCGGGGAGACGATGCAGGGCAGGGCAAGGCTCTATCGCCGGGGCAAGGCGAGGATGCACGCGCTCGACGCGCTGCGCATCGGCACGCTGCACCGGGCCGGGGCGCTGTGCGGACTACCGCCCGCCGCGCACGTCGACCAGATCGTCGCTGCCGCGGCCGCTCTCACCGGCCGGCCCGTGCATGAGGTGCGCGACCTGCTGCTCGACGCGACGCCGGAAACGGATGCCGACCTGGTCGCGGCGTCGCGCGACCTGCACGGCCTCGAGGACGACGTGCGGAGGGCCGTGGCCGGAGCGCGGCCACGCGACAGCGGCACAGCGCTGCCTGGGCACGACACGACGACACGAGACTCAGCGACACGAAGAAGAAGGAGTCGACAGCGATGACCGATCCGAGCAGTTCCGCGCAGGCTTGGGGCCAACCCGCCGGCGGGCCGACGAGCGCTGCGCCCCAGACGGGAGGCGCGCCCGGTACGAGCGACCGCGAGGCGTTCCGGCAGGTGCGCATCGAGGTTGCGAAAGCCGTCGTCGGCCAGGACGACGCGGTCGCCGGGCTGCTCGTCGCGCTGCTCACGGGCGGCCACGCGCTGCTGGAAGGTGTTCCCGGCGTTGCGAAGACGCTGCTCGTGCGATCGCTGAGCGCTGCGCTGTCGCTGGACACCAAGCGCGTGCAGTTCACGCCCGACCTGATGCCGGGCGACGTCACCGGATCCGTGGTGTACGACGCCCGAGCTGCTGCTTTCGTCTTCAGGCACGGACCGGTGTTCACGAACATCCTGCTCGCCGACGAGATCAACCGCACCCCGCCGAAGACGCAGGCCGCTCTGCTGGAAGCGATGGAGGAACGGCAGGTGAGCGCCGACGGCGAGACCATGCGGCTGCCTGACCCGTTCCTGGTCGCGGCGACGCAGAACCCGATCGAGTACGAGGGCACCTACACGCTGCCGGAGGCGCAGCTCGACAGGTTCCTGCTCAAGATCGTGCTCGACGTTCCGGGCCGCGACGCGGAGTTCGAGGTGCTGCGCAGGCACTCGACGGGGTTCGACCCGCGGGCGCTGGAGGCTGCGGGCATCCGGCCTGTGCTGGATGCCGCCGGCATCCTTCGCGCCCGCGAGGCGGTTCGTGCGGTGGGCGCGGGGCCGGACATCCTCGCCTACATCGTCGACCTCGCACGGGCCACCAGGCAGAGTCCCTCCGTGCGGCTCGGCGTCAGCCCTCGTGGCGCGACCGCCCTGCTCGCTGCTGCGAAGGCGAACGCCTGGCTCGACGGATACGACGCGATCACACCCGATCACGTGCAGGCCATGGTGCACCCGGCATGGCGGCACCGCCTGCAGCTGCAGCCGGAGGCGGAGCTGGAGGGAGTGTCGGCAGACGGCATCCTTCGCTCCGTGCTGCAGCAGGTGCAGGTTCCGCTCTAGGTCGCACGCCTTGGCCATCAGCGGGCGCTTCGTCGCCCTCCTCGCAGTCGGTCTCGTGCCTGTCGTCGTGTTCGGCGGCACGAGTGCCGGGGCGTACCTCGCTCTGGCGTGCTGGCTGGTCTTCGTGTGCGCGCTCGGCGTGATCGACCTGGTCGCGGCATCCTCTCCGCGTGCGGTGCTGGTGCAGCGGATGCTCCCGTCCCGCGTGCGCCTCGGCGAGACGGTGCCCGCGTCGCTCGTGCTCACCAACACGGGTCGCCGACGGCTGCGCGGCACGTTGCGGGACGCCTGGCAACCGTCCGCCGGCGCGAACCGGTCCCGGTTGCCCGTCGACGTGCCTCCCGGAGAGCGCAGGATGCTCACCCTCGCGCTCACCCCGAGTCGTCGCGGCACCCGTCGCGTGCGGTTCGTCGTGATCCGTTCGGCCGGCCCGCTCGGACTCTGGTCGCGTCAGGTCGCGCTCGAAGCGCCAGGAGACCTCAAGGTGCTCCCGCCGTTCACGGCCCGGCGTCACCTGCCGTCCCGGCTGGCGCGCCTGCGTGAGCTTGACGGCTCCACGTC
>JBQCJQ010000106.1:0-6170 GCA_051952615.1 Humibacter sp. | reverse complement strand
CCGGCGTTGCCGACAGGGATGAAGTGGAAGTCGGGGGCATCCTCGAGCACCTCGACGACCTCGAAGGCGGCCGTCTTCTGCCCCTCGATGCGGTCGTTGTTGACCGAGTTGACCAGGTGGACCGGGTAGTTCGCGGCGAGATCCCTCGCGATGTCGAGGCAGTCGTCGAAGGTGCCCTGAACCTGCAGCAGCTGTGCGTTGTGGGCGATCGCCTGGCTGAGCTTGCCCATCGCGATCTTGCCCTCCGGCACCAGCACGACGGCCTGGATGCCCGCGTGAGCCGCGTAGGCGGCCGCCGACGCCGAGGTGTTGCCCGTCGACGCGCAGATCACGGCCTTCGCTCCGTGCTCGATGGCCTTGGAGATGGCCATCGTCATGCCGCGGTCCTTGAAGGAACCCGTGGGGTTCATGCCCTCGAACTTGACGTACACGTCGGCTCCGGTGCGACGCGAGAGCGCGGGCGCCGGGATGAGCGGCGTGCCGCCCTCACCAAGGGTGACGATCGGCGTCGCGTCCGTCACGTCGAGGCGATCGGCGTATTCGCGCAGAACGCCCTGCCATTGGTGCGCCACGTCAGACTCCTTCAACTCGTAAGACAGAGGTGACGGCCACGACCTCTTCGCTGGCGCGAAGGACGTCGACCGTTGCCGCGAGAGCGGACTCGAACGCCTCGTGCGTTCCGATGACCAGCGTAGCCGTGGCCGGGCCCGCTTCCTGACCGGCGGCCTCGGCCACCGATGCCGGAGCGGATGCCTGCACGACCTGCACCGGCGACGCGACGGTCTGCGTCACGGTCTCGACGGAGACCTCGTTGGCGGCGAAGATCGCGGCGATGCGCGAGAGCACACCTGGGGCATCCGTCACGCGCAACGTGATCTGATACCTCGTGCGCACGGCCCCGATGTCGAGCACGGGCACGTCGGCGTGTGTGGACTCAGCGACACCCGGTCCGCCGACGACATGCCTGCGTGCAGCGGAGACGACATCGCCCAGAACGGCGGACGCGGTCTGCAGTCCGCCGGCCCCTGCGCCGTAGAACATCAGGTCGCCGGCAGCGGCCGCCTGCACGAAGACGGCGTTGTGCACGCCGCGTACGGCGGCAAGCGGGTGCTGCCTCGGCACGAGCGCCGGGTAGACCCTCGCGGACACGCCCTCGCGGTCATCCTCTCCTGTGACCCGCTCGCAGATGGCGAGGAGCTTGATCACGTATCCGCCTTCGCGTGCGGCGTCCACCTGCTCCTTGGTGATGCCGGTGATGCCCTCGCGGTGCACCGACTCGAGCGGCACGGTCGTGTGGAAGGCGAGGCCGGCGAGGATGGCCGCCTTCGCCGCCGCGTCGTAACCCTCGACATCCGCCGCAGGGTCGCTGCGCTCCGCGTAGCCGAGCTCGGTCGCGACCTCCAGCGCGTCTTCGAGGGTGTCGCCAGCGGTGTCCATGCGGTCGAGGATGAAGTTCGTCGTGCCGTTCACGATGCCGAGGATGCGGTCCACCCTGTCGCCCGCCAGGCTGTCGCGCAACGGACGGATGATCGGGATGGCGCCGCCGACCGCCGCCTCGTAGTACAGCTGGGCGCCCACCTGCTCGGCCACCGCGAACAGCTGCGGACCGTGCTCGGCGAGCAGCGCTTTGTTACCCGTGATGACGTCGGCGCCCGAGTTCAGCGCGAGCAGCACGTACTCCCGAGCCGGGTCGACGCCGCCCATCAGCTCGATCACGATGTCTGCGCTGAGGATGAGCGAGCGGGCGTCCGTGGTGAACAGCTCGCGCGGCAGATCGACTCGGCGCGGGGCATCCGGGTCGCGCACCGAGATGCCGACCAGCTCGAGGCCGGCCCCGCCGGGGGCTGCGAGCTCGTCGGGGTGGTCGAGCAGCAGCTTGGCGACCTGGGAGCCGACGGATCCGGCGCCGAGCAGCGCGATCTTGAGGCTTCGGTATTCGATCACTTCTCTTCCCCCTGAGCCGCGCGGGCGGCCCGTTCTGCATGGTCGGCGCGTTCTCCGCGATCGGCGCGGGCGAGCGGGCCGGGCGCGTCCGCGTCGCGGGCGCCGGGTGACGCCACCGAGGACGACGCGACGCTGTGCCTCGCGCCGGCATCCCTCGCCAGCAGGTCGTCCTCCGTCTCCCCGCGCACGATCACGCGGTCGTGCCCGTCGCGCACCGCGACCACGGCGGGCCGCGGCAGGTAGTTGTAGTTGCTCGACAGCGACCAGCAGTACGCTCCGGTCGCCGCGAGCGCGAGGATGTCCCCCGGCGCGACGTCGCCGGGCAGGTACTCCGCGTCGACGACGATGTCGCCGGACTCGCAGTGCTTGCCTGCCACCCGCACGAGCACGGGCTCCGCGTCGGATGCCCGTCCCACCAGCCGCGCAGAGTAGTCGGCACCGTAGAGCGCGGGGCGGGCGTTGTCGCTCATGCCGCCGTCGACGCTGACGTACAGGCGCGCGGCCGGCGTGCCATCGACATCCAGGTCGACGGACTTGGTCGTGCCCACCGTGTAAAGCGTGATGCCCGCAGGGCCGACGACGTACCGGCCGGGCTCGAACGACAGGACGGGCACGGGGATGTCGAGGTTCTCGCACTCCGCGGCAACCACCTGCGCGATGTGCTGGGCCAGCTGCTCGATGTCGTCCGCCCGGTCGGCGGCGGTGTAGGCGATGCCGAACCCGCCGCCGAGGTTGAGCTCCGGCACGGGGCCGCCGGCCAGCAGTCGTGCGTGCACACCGATCAGCCGTGCGGCCGACTCGCCGAAGCCGTCTGCTCCGAAGATCTGCGAGCCGATGTGGCAGTGCAGCCCCACGAACTCCAGGGCGTCGTGCGAGCGGATGACCGAGACGAGGCGCTCGGCATCGGAGAGCGCGACCCCGAACTTCTGGTCGTCGTGAGCCGTTGCGAGAAAGTCGTGCGTGTGCGCGTGCACACCCGTGCGCACCCGAAGCCGCACACGCTGCACCCTGCCGTGAGCCGACGCCGCCGCGACGACCCGCTCGATCTCCTGCTCAGAGTCGATCACGATCGTGCCGACGCCCACGGAGACCGCCCGGTCGATCTCGGGCGCTGACTTGTTGTTGCCGTGGAACCCGAGGCGTGCAGGGTCGACGCCCGCTGCCAGTGCAACGGCGAGTTCGCCGCCGCTCGCGACGTCGACGCGGAGTCCTTCCTCGGTGACCCAGCGTGCGATCTCGATGCTCAGGAACGCCTTGCCCGCGTAGTAGACCTCCGCCGTGGACCCGATGCGTTCGAAGGCCCGCGTGAACGCGTCCCGGACCCGAGCCGCGCGGTCGCGCACCTCCGTCTCGTCGAGCACGTAGAGCGGAGTGCCGTGTCGGGCGACCAGCCCGGCGATGTCCACTCCGGAGAGCGCTGCGGAACCGTCATCCGCTCGCGTCAGGCTCGCCGGCCACACCCTGGGGGCGAAGGCGTTGGCGTCGTCGGGCACGGTCAGCCACGCGGGTGCCAACGGGTTGTCGGCCATGGGTCACCTCGTACTGTCGATGAGGAGGCGAGCGGGCCCGGATTGGCCCCTGAAGCCGGAAGGAACGGTGCGCGAATGCGCGCCACCGAGTCTAACGAGAGCCCTGCTGCCGCGAGAAAACGCGTGCGTAACACGGGAGCGCGCCCGCGGAGGCGCGGTCAGCCGCAGGTGCCCTTGCTCTGCAGCGACGCGTCGTCGACCACGAAGTCCGTGGCCCCCACCGAGATGGATGCCGAACCCTGCTGCACGGCGAGGCCGGTCGCCTCGACGCCCTTCGGCAGATACTGGGCGACGCAGATCGGGATGCTCTGGGGCAGCAGATCCTTCGCGAACCGCGTCACGTCGAGGGTGCCGCCTCCTGCCTTCACGCTGACGTCGTGCGGCGTGAGCACAACGGTGTCTCCGTTCTTGAGAGTCGGGGTCACGGAGGCCGTGTACTGCACCGAGATTCCGAGGATCTGCCCCGTCCCTTTGAGGCCGACCGTGTTGTCGCCGAGCGTCACGCTTGTCGCGTCGGGCAGCTGGACGAGCTGGTTGACCGAGTCCTGGCTGATGACGACGCTTCCGTCGATGCGGCCGACCGGCTTGCTGAAGTCGGTCGGCACGTCGTAGGCGACCACGCGTGCGCTGAGCGGCGCGCCCTGCACTGTCGCGTGTGCGGCATCCAGGTCGACCTGATCGAAACGGCCGGCGATGAACTGACCGATCACCGAGAACCCGTGGATCGTGACCGTGAGGTCCTTCGCCGTGACGTCGGGCGGCAGCTCCTTCTGGATCTGGCTGCTGACTTCGTTCTGCGCCACCTGCCGCACGATGGCGTCGGCGACGAAGAACATGCCGATGAGGACCACGACGGCTCCGACCGCCCAGATCAGAGCCCGCAAGCCGCGACGGCGAGGTCGCTTGGGGTGTTGCGGCGCCAGGGCCGGCGCTTCCTGGTTCGGCTGCAAGACCTCGGTCTGTTCGGTGTCGGTCTGCGCGGCATCCATCTGCGCGGGGTCCTGCAGCCCTGCCGCGGCGGACGTCTGCGCTCCCTCGGGAGAGTGGTTCCACTGATCGTGCGTCGACATGCTTCCCCATTCCTCTGCCGCGGCGATGTCGCCTCGGCGGTCTGCGCTACATGCGATCGGGCGACGATACTCCGAGGAGCGTGAGCCCGTTGCGGATCACCTGGCCGGTCGCGTCATTGAGCCACAGCCGGGTGCGGTGCAGATCGGTGATCGGTTCGTCGCCGAGCGGGATGACCCGGCAGCTGTCGTACCACTTGTGGTACAGGCCGGCGACCTCCTCGATGTACCTGGCGATGCGGTGCGGCTCGCGCAGCTCGGCGGCGAGGGCGACGATGCGCGGGAACTCCTGCAACGCCCCGAGCATCGCGGACTCCGTCTCGTGCGTGAGCAGCTCGGGCGCGAACGCGCTGCGTGTGACACCCGCTGCCTCAGCGTTGCGCGCGACGGAGCGGGTGCGCGCGTGCGCGTACTGCACGTAGTACACCGGGTTGTCGTTCGAGTGCTTCGCGAGCAGGTCGAGGTCGATGTCGAGGGGCGAGTCGCTCGACGAGCGCACGAGTGCGTACCGTCCGGCATCCACGCCGACAGCGTCGACCAGGTCGTCGAGCGTGACGATCGTTCCCGCGCGCTTGCTCATGCGAACCGGCTCACCGTCCTTGAGCAGGTTCACCAGCTGGCCGATCAGCAGCTGCAGGTTCACTCCCGGAACGTCACCGAACGCCTGCACCATCGCCATCATGCGGCCGATGTACCCGTGGTGATCGGCGCCGAGCATGATGATGTTCTGTTCGAAGCCGCGCTCGCGCTTGTTCAGGTAGTAGCCGAGATCGCCCGAGATGTAGGCGGGCTCGCCGTTGCTGCGGATGATCACGCGGTCGCGGTCATCCCCGAACGTCGTAGTGCGCAGCCACACCGCACCGTCGGCCTCGTAGACGTGGCCCAGTTCTCTGAGGCGGTCGATGGCACGGTCGACCGCGCCGGACACGTGCAGCGTGTCCTCGTGGAAGTACACGTCGAAGTCGACCCCGAAGCCGTGCAGCTTCTCCTTGATCTCGTCGAACATGAAGTGGGTTCCGAGATCGCGGAACACCTCCTGCTGCGCCTCGCGGTCGAGCGCGGCGAGGTCGCCGTCGTACGCCTCGACCACGCGGCCCGCGATGTCGCCGATGTAGGCGCCGCCGTAGCCGTCCTCTGGCGTGGGCTCACCGAGGTAGCTGGCGAGCAGGCTGCGCGCGAACCGGTCGATCTGCGAGCCGTGGTCGTTGAAGTAGTACTCGCGCGTGACCTCGGCGCCCTCGGCCGCGAGAACGCGCGCCAGGCTGTCGCCGACCGCCGCCCAGCGAACGCCGCCCATGTGGATGGGGCCGGTCGGGTTCGCGGAGACGAACTCCAGGTTCACCCGCACGCCGTCGTAGAGCGAGCCGTTGCCGTAGGTCTCCCCCGCGTCGACGATGGTCTTCGCGAGAGCGCCTGCAGCGGCGGCATCCAGCCGGAAGTTGATGAAGCCGGGACCGGCCACCTCCGCGGCTGCGACCCCGTCGAGTCGCGCGGCGTCACCGGCGATCTCCTCCGCGAGTTCGCGCGGGTTCGTGCCGAGCGGCTTGGCGAGGCGCATGGCGACGTTCGACGCCCAGTCGCCGTGCTCGCGGTTGCGCGGACGCTCCAGCCGGATGTCGTCGCGCGCGAT
>JBQCJQ010000105.1:0-3914 GCA_051952615.1 Humibacter sp. | reverse complement strand
CTCGGCCGTGCGCCTGATCGGCGAGGCGATCGCCGGGGTCGTCGTGTCCGTCGGCGTCGGCGCGCTCCTGATCGCCCCGTACTGGGTGGGCGCCGGCACCTTCGTGGGGCTCGGTGCGAGCGGGGCTCCGTCGGAGGGGGCCGATGTCGCAGGGTGGATGGCCGGCCTCTTCGGCCTCGGCCGACAGGGGTTCGCCGATGCCGGCGCGGCGACCGCCGTGCAGCTCATGCTGGCCGGCCTGCTCGCGCTCGCGACGGTCGCCGCGAGCTTCTTGGCGCGCACCGTCACGGGGCTGGTGCGGGCCTGCGGGATCGTGTCGTTGGTCATCCTGCTGCTGCTGCCTCTCGAATGGCCGTGGTACGCGACGCTGCCCGCCGCCGTCCTGCCGCTGGAGGCCGGAGTGGTGGACATCGCGGCCGTCGTCGCGCTCACTGTCGGATCGCGGCTCGTCGCCCCGCTCGGCGACGCTGCCGCTCTCGGTGTCGTCGGCACGGACACCTCCCGCGGAGTGCAGGCGTTCGTCGGACAGACGGTTCCTGCCGTCATCGGGCTGGTGCTCACCGTGAATCGCAGTGTGCGGGATCGGGTGAGAGAGGCATCCGCCAGACGGGTTCTGTCCGGGCCTCCCACCCGGCCCTCGCCGCGGGGTTGACTGGGGCGCATCACCTCAGACCTGCGAAGGAGACACCTGATGAACCTCGAGCCGAAACAACCGACAGGCAAGGGCTCGCCGGACTGGTTCAGCGGCGACGTCTACATCGACCCCATCGCGACCCGAAAGCCGGAGCCCTCCCGCATGATGGTGAGCAAGGTGCGGTTCACGCCTGGAGCGCACACGGCATGGCACTCTCACGCGCAGGGCCAGACCTTGCACATCACCGAGGGTGTCGCGTTGATCGGTACTCGTGATGGCACGGTCATCCGTGCCGTGCCCGGCGACACCGTGTACACGCCGCCCGGGGAAGAGCACTGGCACGGTGCGGCCGGTGAGCGCTTCATGACGCACCTGGCGATGTTCGAGGCGGCCGATGATCCGGCGACCTCGACGGTGTGGCTGGAGCACGTCAGCGACGAGGACTACCGCGTCGCGGACCAGGGAGGCGAGGTCTGATGCACACTCGAACGCTGGGCACAGGCCTCGGCGACGGGCGGGGGCTGACGGTCTCCGCCGTCGGCCTCGGTTGCATGGGGATGTCGCAGAGCTACGGCCCGAACCCCGGCGATCGCGACGAGATGATCCGGGTCATCCGATCGGCCGTCGATCTCGGCGTGACCCTCTTCGACACCGCGGAGTCGTACGGACCCTTTGTGAACGAGGAGCTGGTCGGTGAGGCGCTCGCGCCCGTTCGCGACCGCGTCGTGATCGCGACCAAGTTCGGCTGGCGGTTCGAGAACGGTGCGTCCGTGGGCCTCGACAGCCGCCCACAGCACATCAAAGAGGTCGCGGATGCTTCGCTCAGGCGACTGCGCACCGACGTGATCGACCTCTTCTACCAGCACCGGGTAGACCCCGAGGTGCCGATCGAGGATGTTGCCGGAGCCGTCGGCGAGCTGGTGCAGGCCGGCAAGGTGCGGCACTTCGGGCTCTCGGAGGCGTCCGCAGCGACCATCCGTCGCGCGCACGCGGTGTTTCCGGTGACGGCTCTGCAGAGCGAGTACTCGCTGTGGACCCGGGACCCGGAGGCCGAGGTTCTGCCGACCCTCGGCGAGCTCGGCATCGGCTTCGTGCCCTTCAGCCCGTTGGGCAAGGGGTTTCTGACCGGTACGGTGTCCGCCTCGACGGACTTCGCGGCCGGGGACATCCGAACGACCATCCCGCGCTTCTCCGAGCAGAACCGGGCTGCTAACCAGGCACTCGTCGACCACGTCGCCGAACTCGCCGCCCGCAAGGACGCCACATCGGGGCAGATCGCGCTTGCGTGGCTGTTGGCGCAGCATCCGTGGATAGTGCCGATCCCCGGCACGCGCCGCACCGAACGCATCAGGGAGAACGCCGACGCGACAGTCGTTCCACTGTCGGCCGACGAGGTCGCCGATCTGGACGCGCTCGCGCGCCGTGTCGGCGTGCACGGAGATCGCTACGGCGAGCAGCATATGGGGTACGTCGGCCGCTGAACGCGGCGGCGCCCGCGGAGGCGTGGTCTCAACCGAAAACCGGAGTGTCCGCGCTCTCAGCGCGAAAGCCGGAGATTCTGTCCGGTTTTCGGCGCCTCCTTCGGTTTTCGGTGCGGAGGCTCGCACCTTTCCCAGCTCGTCGCACCGCCTCAGGCCGATACCGAAGTTGATATGTAGGAAAACTCCTACATATACTCGAGGCATGACCTCCATCCCCGACATCCGTATTCAGACCATCACCATCCCCGTCGCCGACCAGGAGCGATCGCTGCGCTTCTATCGCGATGTGCTCGGCTTCGAGGTGCGCGCCGACAACGCGTATGGCGACCAGCGCTGGCTGTCCGTCGCACCCGCAGGCAGCTCCGTCGACTTCACGTTGCACCCGCCGTTCCCCGGCCAGGCCGGTCCGGGATGGCAGCAAGGGCTCGTGCTGCACACGGATGACATCGCCGGCGTCGTCGCCGCGCTCAGTGCTGCGGGGGTGGAGGCCACCGAGCCGGAGAGCGTCGGGTGGGGCATCCAGTCGCAGTTCAAGGACCCGGACGGAAACGGGTTCGTGCTGCTGCAGCAGGGCTGACCGTGCCGGCACGCGCCAAGGATTCGCCGACCGACCGGCTGTTCGGCGCGCTGGCGAACCCGACGCGACGTGAGGTGCTCGATCTGCTCCTCGACGGCGAGCGGAGCGCCGGCGAGATCGCCGCCCGCTTCGCCATGAGCCGGCCATCGGTATCCGAACACCTGCGCGCACTGCGCGAGGCCGGCCTGGTCAGCGAGCGCGCGGCCGGACGGCAGGTCTTCTATGCGCTCACCCCCGACCCGTGGGTGCGGCTCAGAGATTGGATGGCGCCGCACGAGCGATTCTGGCGCGAACGCATGCGGCGGCTGCATGCGACGCTGGATGAGCTGCCCGACGACGCGCGCGACCACTCGCGCGACCACCTGGAGACGACATGACGAACCTTGCGACGTTCGAACTCGACGAGTTCTTGCCGCATTCGCCGGCGAAGGTGTGGCGAGTGCTGAGCGAGCCCGACCTGATGGCCGGATGGCTCATGCCGAACGAGGGCTTCGCGCCCGTCGTCGGAACCCGATTCGTCTTTCGCACCGAGCCTGTTCCGCAGACCGGGTTCTCGGGCCGCGTCGAGTGCGAGGTGCTCGAGGTCGACCCAGAGCGGATGCTCCGCATCTCGTGGGCCAGCCCCGGCACGGCTCTCGACAGCGTCGTGACGTGGCGGCTCGAACCGGAGGGCACCGGCACGCGGCTGCTGCTCACGCAGGCCGGCTTCGATCTCGACGATCCGGAGCAGGCCCGCGCATTCGAGATCATGAACGGCGGATGGCGGTCCCATGTGTTCCGCCGGATGGTGGCAGCGCTCGCCGCGTTGTGAGTGCGGTCGCGCCGAGTTCGCCGAGGATCGCGTCCAGCGCCCGGTCGAGTTCCGTCAGTGAGACGGCGCCGTACCCGAGCACGAGACCGTTCATAGCGGATTCGGGAGTGGTCGCGTAGTTCGCAAGCTCCTCGACGAGGATGCCGCGGTGGGCGAGGCGCTCCCGCAGCATTGTGGCATCCGGGCTGTCCCACTTCAGCACCGCGTGCAGGCCGCCTGCGAGCGCGTGCACGTCGAGGCCGGGGATGCCCGCGTCCGCCAGCCGCGCAGCGATGCGGTCGCGCCGATGCACGTAGTCCCGGCGCACGCGACCGAGGTGGCGCCGCAGGGCGCATGTGCGGATGAGGTGCGCGATCGCCTGCTGGGTGACCTCGGAGACGACGGGACCGCGGGCTGTCCGTGCGGCTCGAA